>NZ_JBOHCV010000199.1:0-11553 GCF_050698815.1 Streptomyces sp. | reverse complement strand
CTGCACTTGGTGCCTTCGACGATCATGAGGCGCTCGTGGACGTAGTCCGCGGCGCTCAGCCGGAAGGCGGGCAGGAACGGGTTGTAGTTGGCCTTCGGGGACGTACCGCCGCCGAAGTCGCCGAAGTTGAGGGATTTGATCATCCCGTCGGCAGTCGCGGCGTTCCCCGAGTCCTCGGTGCCGGTACAGCCTGCGAGCAGCAGGCTCAGACTGGCTGTTCCCGCTATGAGGGCAGTCGTGCTCCGTGGTCGTCTCATCCTCGCGTACCTCCGTCGGTGCGTCCCGGCGTGCTGCCGGCTGTTGGTGGTCGATCACTTCCGTGCCGGGTCCGCCACCGATCGGTGGCGAGAACCCGGGACCCCCCGAGGTCGGCGGCGACAGGTCGGATGTCGCCGCTGGTACGTCCGTTGTGGCTGGTTGAGCCGTCAGGAGCCGTCAGGACAGCCGCACGATCCGCGCAGCACCAGTTCGGTGTCGAGGACGGTGTCGCCGTCCTGTTGGGTCAAGGGGGCGCCGAGCAGCCGAGCCGTGGCCGTCGCCAGTTCGCGGACCGGCTGCCGCACCGTGGTCAGCCCGGGCTTGACCAGGGCCGCCATCGGCATGTCGTCGAAGCCGGTGACCGCGATGTCCTCCGGTACCCGCAGTCCGCGGCCCAGCGCTCCGAGAATCAGTCCGAGCGCGGTCTCGTCGTTGGCGCACACCACGGCATCGGGCGGGTCGCCTTCGTCGAGGAGTGTGCTGGCGGCGATCGCGCCGTCGGACTGCTGGAGCCCGAGCCGTACCGGGTCGGCGGGCGGTGCCGTACCGGCCGCATGGTGAGCGGCGAGGAAGGCCTCCCAGCGGGCCGTTACGTCGGGGGAGCCCTCGGGGTGGCCGACGAAGGCGAGCCGGCGGTAGCCGTGGTCGACGAGCAGATGCCGGGTGAGGATGCCGACGGTGCTGTTGTCGGTGCTGACCGAGGCGTGCGCGGGGCCTGCCTCGCCGGCCATCACCACCACCCGGATCTGCTGGGACACCTGCTCGACGGCGGCTTCGGAGACCGTCCCGGCGTGGATCGCCATCCCGTCGACCCGGCCCGCGAGGTCGATCACCTTGGCGTCGGTGTCGGCCCGGTAGTGCGAGGCCAGCAGCAGCACTTGGTCACC
Source organism: Streptomyces sp. (assembly GCF_050698815.1). Classification (GTDB taxonomy): domain Bacteria; phylum Actinomycetota; class Actinomycetes; order Streptomycetales; family Streptomycetaceae; genus Streptomyces. The sequence continues at coordinate 10,408 of NZ_JBOHCV010000199.1, read as the reverse complement.
GGTCGCCAGGGCCTCGGCCTCGAAACCCTGGATCAGCTCGGAGAAGTACGGTCCGGAGAGGCCGGGGAAGACCAGGCCCAGCGCGCCGTGCCGCTTCTCGGCCAGCGCCCGCCCGAAGTGGCTGGGGCGGTAACCGTGTTCCTCGATGACCCGCAGAACCCGGTCGCGCAATTCCGGGGAGACCTGCGTCGAGCCCCGGGAAACCCTTGAGACGGTGGCGGGTGAAACGCCCGCTTTCTCGGCGACCCATCGAACATTAACGCGACTGTTGCCCATTGGCCCGGCTCCCGATATGTTCCTGAAACCGGTTTCAAGAGACCGGTTTCACGACCATAACCAGATCCCTTCCTCGGTGGCAATACCTGCGGCAGCGGCCCGGTTGGCCAGGCCTGAGGACCCCCGACGCTCACCCGGTGAGGACGTACCCGTGAACACACCGCGCACCTCGGATCCGACACCCCAGGCCCGCAGTCAGGAGAGCGGGCTTCCCGGCCGGCCTCCCCGGTCGGTGCGCCTGGCGCGCCGTCGGCTTCTGGTGGACGGGGCCCCGAGGGTCCTGATGGCCGGCGAGGTGCACTACTTCCGGCTGCACCGCCGCGACTGGGCCGACCGGCTCGACAAGCTCGTAGCCGCCGGGTGCGACACAGTGGCCAGCTACATGCCGTGGCTCGTGCACGAGACCGCGTCCGGCAAGGTCGATCTGACCGGCAGCACCAGCGAGTACCGCGACCTCGTGGGCTTCCTCGAACTGGCCGCCGAGCGCGACCTGCTGGTCATCGCCCGCCCCGGCCCGTTCGTGATGGCGGAGCTGAAGAACGAGGGCATTCCGTTCCGCGTCTACCGCGACCATCCGGACGCCGTACCGCTCGGCTGGGACGGCGAGCGTGGACCCACCCAGACACTCGACTACCTCGAGCCCGGGTATCTGGCCGAGGCCGAGCGCTGGTACGCGGCGATCATGCCCGTCCTCGCCGACCACCTCGTCACCCGGGGCGGACCGGTCGCCGCGGTGCAACTGGACAACGAGGTCGGGATGTTGTCGTGGGTCACCAACACCCCCGAGCTGACCGACCGCACACTGGCAGAGCTGGCGTCCTGGGCCGGTGAGCGATGGGGCCACGACGAAGCGCGGCGGAGGTACGGGGCCGACCCCCACGACGCCGGGGCCTGGGCGGCCCGGTGGCGCGCCGGCGGCACCGACGGGGGGAGCGAGGCCCAGCAGTTGGCGCTGCACCACGACCTCGGCGCCCACCACCGGGACCGCTACGCGTCGTACCTGCTGCGGCTGCGCGAGGTCGCCGTGGAGCACGGCATCGACGGCGTGCCGTTCCTGATCAACCTGCACGGCACGTCCGAGGGGCGTGGCCGCACCTTCCCGATCGGCATCAGCCAGCTCTCCAAGGCGTACGCGGGCGTGCCGCAGACCACCTCGGGCTCGGACCACTACATCCACGAGCTGACGGTCGAGAACGTCCCGGACCTGTACGTCATCAATGCCTTCATGGCAGCCGTGCACGACGTCGACCAGCCCATCACCTCACTGGAGTTCGAGTCGGGCACCGGCAACTACGGCGAAGACCTCAGTCGGCAGGCCAGCCCGGAGAGCACGGAGCTGAAGACCCGTCTCTGCGTCGCGCAGGGCAACCGGCTGATCAACTACTACTTGTTCGCGGGCGGCCACAACCCGCCGCTGGACGAGCCCGTCGGCGACGGCAACGACCGGATCGCCTTCACCGGCGAGCGGCACGGCTTCGCGGCCCCGGTCGACCCGGAGGGCAGGCTGAGCGAGACCTACCCGGCCGCCAGGAGTGCGGTACGGGCCGTCAGCGGGAACGAGCACCTGCTGGCCGACATGGACGAGGAGCACGACGACATCGTGCTCGGCTATGTGCCGGACCACTATCTGACCGAGTACCACCACCCGTCCTCGGCCCGGCGGGGCAGCCTGGTCCAGGAGGTCGAGCGGTTCCGCGGGATGGGCCCGCGGGACATCCTGGCCCGCGCTCTGCTGCTCGGCGGCCACACCTTCGGCGCGGTCGACCTGTCCGGCGCCCCGGCCTCGGCCGGTGCGGACCTCGACCCCGCCGGTCCGGTGATCGCGCTCGCCACTCCGTCCGTTCTGGGGCGCGCCGTGCAGAAGCGGCTTGCCGCGTTCGTACGGGCCGGCGGGCGGCTGCTGCTGCACGGTGTGCTGCCGGAGCTCGACGACGACGGGATGCCCTGCACCGTGCTCGCCGACGCGCTCGGGCTCGGCGCGACCGAGGTCGTCGACGGCAAGGTCCACTACTTCCCGTCCGTGCGCGCCACCGACTGGGCGGGCCCGCAGCCCGAGGTCCGGGTGGGTGTCCTGCAGCGGCTGCGGGCGACCGGCGCGACCCGGGCCGAGCCGCTCGCGGTCGACATCGCCGACGGCTCCCCGGTCGCCTTCGAGGTCACGGTGGACGGCGGCGGGCGGGCCGTCGTCCTGGCCTGTGACTACCCGTGCCACCTCGACTTCTGGCGGTCGCTCCTCGGCCGCCTCGGGGTGCGCCGCCACCTGGTCGCGCACGGCGAATCACCGGGTCTGGTCGCCACCACGACGGTGGACGGCACGGGACAGCGTCTCGTGCACCTGGTCAACGTCGCCACGGTCCCGCAGAAGTTCACGCTGGACGTGGCCGGTGTGCCGCTGGCCGGCGGCGCCGAGATCGAGCTCGGGGTGCGCAGCGGACGGGTACTGCCCATGGACATCCGGCTCGAGGACGCCGTACTGCGGTGGGCGACGGCCGAGTTGGACGGTGCGGGTGACGGTTCGACCGTGCTGCTGCGGCGCGGGAACGGGCCCGGCAGCGCCCTCTTGGAGACCGGCCGGGAGGTCGGCGTGGACGGCGACAGCGACGCGGAGGTGGCGCGCGCCGAGGGCGGCGGCCGGCTGGTGACCTGGCCGGGAGGTGCGGACGGCGCTCAGCTGCGGATCCGGCTGACCTGACGGTGGAGGGGCGGCGAAGACGCGGCGGAAACCCATCGCGGCACCCGGGAGGAGCAGCACCGTGACGCACATCGACCATGCGGGTACCTGGCACGAGGCGTCGTTCCGGCTCGTCGAGACCTACGACGTGACGGTCGGCGCGCACTGGCGGATCGACCTCGACCGCCAGCCGTACGGCGAGATCGTGCAAGTCCTCTCCGGATGCTGCCGGTTCGTCCAGGGCGAGGAGTCCGCCGACGTCGGTCCGGGCGGTCTGGGAATCCTGCTGCCCGGTCCGGCGCGGTCCACCCTGGCCGTCGGCGGGGAGCCGCTGCGCTTCACCGGGTTCGGGTTCCGCGTCGAGCTGTTCTGCGCGGTCGAGCTCTCCGGCCTGCTCGGACTGCCGCTCCACCTGCCGGCGCCCGACCCCGCGTCGGCCCGTCTCGTCGCGCAGGCGGTCCGCAGCGGGAGGTCGCCGAGTCCCGGGTCGGCGCTGCGGGCCCGCGGCTACGCCGAGCTGGCGACCGCCGAACTCGTCGACCGGCACGGCGACGTCGGGCTGGTCAGCGGCAGCCGCCGGCCGGAGATCGAGGCCGCGCTACGGCTGATGGACCGGGACTTCTCCGAGGATCTCGACGTCGCCAGACTGGCGCGCTCGGCGAACCTGTCGCCCCAGCACTTCGCGCGCTGCTTCAAGGACGTCGTCGGTGTCCCGCCGATGGCCTATCTGCAGGCGCTGCGGCTGAGCCGGGCGCGCGCCGCGCTGGCGACCACGCGGCGTACGGCCGTGGCGATCGCTGTCGAGCACGGCTTCGCGGACGCCGCTCACTTCTCCCGCGCCTTCAAGCGCACCTACGGCGTGACGCCCACCTGCTTCCGCCGCCTGTCGGCCTCGTCCGCCGCCGAGCCGGAGCTCGCGGCGCAGCAGGGCCCGTCGTCGTCCTTGCAGACAACGGGATGAGCGTCCGGGACAAGACCCGAGGGTATTGGGTCGCGGACGATTGCGTCCTCGGCGACCATCCGGCCTCGACCAGGAGCGACCTATGACCACACGCGACGCGGCGCCGGCGACCGACGCGCAGCGGACGGAGTTCGACCGGTGGGGCTTCATCGCCCTGGAACGGTTGACGTCCGCCGGGGAAGTGACGGCGCTGCAGGCGGTCTACGACCGGCTGTTCGAGCACGGCTCGGGAGTCCGTGAGCGGGATCACCTCGAACTGACCAGTGACCGGGGGCTGTTGCCGCAGATCCTGAACCCCGACCACTACGCCCCCGAGCTGCGGGAGACCGAGGCGTATCGCAACGCGGGTCTCCTCGCGCTCCGTCTGCTCGGTCCGGAGGCCGTCCCGACCGGGATGCACGCCATTCGCAAGCCCGCCCACAGCGGCGCCGAAACCCCCTGGCACCAGGACGAGGCCTACTGGGACCCGGCCATGCGACACCGGGCGATCAGCGTCTGGATGCCGCTGCAACCCGCCACACCGGACAACGGCTGTATGGAGTTCCAGCCGGGAAGCCATCTGCAACCTGTGCTGCCGCACCGGCTGATCAGCCCGGACTCGCACGGTCTGGTCCTGGCCGATACCGGCGTGGTCTCCGAAAGCGTGGCCTGCCCGCTGCCGGCGGGCGGCGCCACGGTGCACGCCAACCGGACGCTGCACTACGCCGGGCCGAACACCACGGGTGAACCACGGCGCGCCCTGATCATGTCCTTCGCGTGCCCCGCGCAGCCCTTCGGTGAACCCCGCCGGTTCCCGTGGCAGCGGACCGAGTGGGCCTGACCCGCAACACCCCATCCGTAACACCCCGCACGGAAGGAATCTGACGCGATGACCTTGAACATCGGCGTCCTCGGACTCGGAAGCGTGTTCTCGGGCCCCTACGCCGCACTGATCACCCGGCTCTCACAGGAGGGCAAGGTGCGGCTGGTCGCGGGTTACGACCCGGACCCCGGGAAGCGGGAAGCGGCCGCCGGCCGGTTCGGGATGGAGACGTCGTTCGACCGGGCCCAGGACCTCATCGACCGCGACGACCTCGACATCGTGCTGGTCCTCACCAGCATGAACGAGCACGGTTACCTCGCCCGCGCCGCACTCGCCGCCGGCAGGCACGTGCTCGTCGAGAAGCCGATGTCCTCCTCGCTGGAGGAGGGCGCCGAGCTGATGGAGGCAGCCGCCTCGGCCCGGGGCCTGCTGGTCTGTGCACCGCACGTCGTGCTGTCGCCGACATACCAGGAGATGCACCGGCGGGTACGGGCCGGGGAGATCGGCGACCTGCACCTGGGCCGGGCACGCTACGGCTGGTCGGGACCGTGGTGGGGCCGTTGGTTCTACGAGCCCGGCGGGGGCGCCCTGTTCGACCTCGGTGTCTACAACCTCACCAGCCTGTGCGGGTTCTTCGGCTCGGTGCAGCGGGTCACCGCGTTGGTGGGTACGGCCGTCCCCAAGCGGGAGGCCGAGGGCGGGAAGGTCACGGTCCGCGCGGACGACAACGCGCACGTGCTGCTCGACTTCGGGGACGCCCGCTTCGCCTCCATAGCCACCGGCTTCACGATGCAGAAGTACCGTTCACCCGCAGTGGAGTTGTACGGCTCCGCCGGGGTGCTCCAGATGCTGGGCGACGACTGGGCGCCAGAGGGCTTCGAGCACTGGTCGAACGATCGCGGCTCGTGGGAGCTGGTTCCCGAGGCGGACTCGCAGTGGCCCTGGACCGATGGGCTGCGGCACCTCGTCGAATGCGTCGAGAACGGAACGTCGACCCTCACGCGGCCCGAGCACGCCTTCCACGCGCTCGAGGTGATGCTGGCCGCCAAGAAATCGGCTGCCGAAGGGCGGGTCGTCGAGGTGCGCAGCACGTTCCCCGACCTCGACTTCGGCGTCACCGGCGGCGCCGACGCCGACGACCGCGCGAAGCACGACCCTCGCTCCGCGTAGGAGGTCAACCGGACCGTGCCGCGGAGCTGTGGCGGCCCGTGCCTGCCGCGACGCGGCGCAGCACGGGCTGTCCCCTTGCGGTTGCGGTTGTCGGGACCGGCGGATCGCGGATTTCCGAGCACCATGCCGGCCTGCCCTGCGGGTTCGTCAGACGCCGGGCTGCGGAGCGCCTTCCGGGGCACGCAGCATGCCTTCCGGCAGGTAGCCGGAGCTGATGCCCAACTCCCACCCGTGCACCTGGACGGCCAGCGCGGCCAGCGCGATGGTGCCTGCCGGCAGCAGACTCCGGGGTGCCGCATCGGCCGCTCCGCTCCCGCGGTGCTGGACGAGACGACCATCCAGGGCTCGTTCGAAAGCCGGCTGATCGTCTTCCAGGAGCACTCGAAGCAGCTGCTGGTCCGGCGTCAGCTCACCGAGGGCACTCAATCGCCGAGCCGCTTCAGCGCGCTCTTCGACGTCCGGCTTGCGCAGAGTCACAGCGGGCCAGTCCCCGGGCAGGTGCCCGGGTGCTTCGGTCAGATAGCGGCACAACGCATCCATCTCCGCGAGACCGGCCGGATCCGAACGCGACTCCAGCGTCGAGTAGGGCACCCCATCGCGGATCGCGGGCGCATAGTCCGACCGTAGCAGCAGGCCGATCACCCGGTCCTTCTCCCAGATCGCACCGCTGATCAGGCACATCGCGAACGCGTCCAGCCACGTCCTCGCGGTGGGCGCTTGGTCCAGGTCTGTGGAACCGAAGTCCTCGCTGCTGAGTGTCTGGTTGATGAGAGGGAAGGGGATCTTGAAGTCGCCGTCGGGGAAAGCGCCGAGGCCAAGCGCCCCCAGGGCGCACTCCGCCGCGGTACGCAGCACTACGCGTGAGGGGGCGGCGCTGAGCGTGGGGTCTTCTTCCAGGGTGCGAGCGGCGACGTTGTCGAGGAGCTTGTCGCACATCGTCTGAAGCCTCTGCAGGGACAGTCTGCGGTAGCGCAGCCCGTGCCAGTGGTCGAACGCCTGCCCCCAGATGTCCTCCAGTGCTTCTGCGATCCTCTGTTCACCGACCTCGTGGCACGTCACTTCCGGCACGAACGTCGCCCTTCCTTGATCCTTCCGGCTGGCGACGGGAGGGTACCAACGCTTCTTCACCGGGCGCAGCGCCTTTCCGTCGGTGCCCCGTCCCGAGGGCGTAGCGCCGTCCTGCGGCCTGTGGGCCCCGGCCGGAGCTTGCAGCCACCGGCTGACACGCTTACGTGAAAGGGATGTTGAGCCGGCGGCTCGCCGGGTCGGTGGTCAGGATGCGGTGGACGGCCGGCATGTCCTGGTACCTGGCACGTACGACGCTCCCGCTCCCCGTCCCCATGGCCCCGCACCTTGTCGAAGGCCGGGGACCGGGACTTCACGTCCTCGGGGGTCCAGGCCGCATGGCCGACGACATACTCGGCGCAGCCCGCGATGGCGCAGGAGGGGGCCGGGTGCGTTTCGCTGGTGGACGGCCCCGCTCCTGTGCCGGACGGTCAGCGGTAGTAAGGCTCGACTACGGCCCGCACCTCGTCGAGCAGCGCGGGGCCGTCCTGCGGCACGGGCGGTCGGCCGTTGCCGGGCCTGATGTCCAGAAACTGTTCACTGGACAAGGCGAACACCACCTGCCGCAATCCCGCCTGTTGGATGGCGGTCTCGCACATCCCGCACGGCTGGCAGCTGGTGTACATCGTGGTGCCCGCCGCCGTGTCCGCGTCCAGCTCCCGCGCGGCCCACCTCGCCAGCTTCAGTTCCGGGTGTGCGGTGATGTCCCTCTCGGTGAGGGTGGTGTTGTGCTCCTCTGCCAGCACCGCACCGTCCGGTCCAGCCAACAGGGACCCGAACGGCGGGTTACCGCTTGCGAGTGCCTTGGCCGCGAGCGCGATGGCCTGTCGGAGGAGGGCGTGGTCGTCGGATGTGATCATGACTGCTCCGTTGTGGTGGGGGTCGCGTAGAAGTGCGCGGCCACGGTGGCGAGGGCCTGCCAGGCCGCCTGCGGGTGGCACGTTTCGCGGGGATCGCCGTGGTAGGTGTCGAGGACGACGGACTCGGCGCCCAGCAGCCGCAGTTGGTCGAGGTCGTCCATGATCTGCTCGATGGTGCCCTCGCCGGCGAGCCGTTGCGGTCCGGCGATGGGTGCCGCGGTGAGGCGGAGGGCGATCCGGGGAGCCAGGGCGGGCACGGGGAGGTGTTGCTCGTCCGCGTACGCCTTCAGCCTGCCCGCGGCTTCGCGCAGCCACTCCAGGGTGGTGTTCAGCGGATGCCAGGCGTCTCCGAGCCGTACGGCCCGGCGCAGCCCCGCGTCGCTGTTGCCGCCGATCCACACCGGGATCCTGCGGTCTCCGTAGGAGGCGGTGTCGGTCCAGGCCGCCCGCATGTCCCGCAGGTGGTCGTCGGTCAGCCGCCCGCGCTGTGCGAAGGGGACGCCGAGGGCGGCGAACTCCTGGCGTGCCCAGCCCACTCCCACGCCGAGGACCAGTCGACCGCCGCTCAGCTCGTCCAGGTTGGCCGCCATCCGGGCGGTGAGCAGCGGGTGCCGATAGGGAGCGATCAGGACCGTCGTGCCGAGCCCGATGCGGGTGGTCAGGCCGGCCAGCCAGGACAAGGCGGTGAAGGGCTCGTAGAAGGGTGCCGGATAGGGCTCGGCGACGTCGGGCGTGATGACTACGTGGTCCGAGAGCATCAGGAGGTCGAAGCCCAGGCCCTCCACGGTCTGGGCCCAGCTGCGCAGGACTCCGGGGTCCGTGCCGGGGCCGAAATTGAGGACGTTGACGCCGATCTTCATGAGGCCCAACCCTAGGCAGGACGCATGGGTCGACAAAAGGGATTTCCGCCGGTTCAGAGGCTGTTCGGCCGTGGATCCGCCGGTAAAATGGGCGGATGAACGAGAATCTTGACGCGACGGACTGGGCGATCCTGGATGAAGTCCAACGGGACGGCCGGATCGCGTTCACGGAACTGGCACGGCGGGTGAATCTGAGCCCGTCGGCGACCAAGGAGCGGGTGCGCCGGCTGGAGGCGGCCGAGGTGATTACGGGGTATCGGGCGGAGGTGGACCTGGAGCGGACCGGGTACCCGGTGGCGGCGGTGGTCCGGCTCAAGTACCCGGGGCCGGGGACCCGGCACGTGCCGCTGCGCCGGCTGCTCGGGGAGCGCCCGGAGATCCTGGAGTGCCTGCGCACCACCGGAGATGACTGCTACGTCATGAAGGTGGCGACCACATCGATGGCGCACCTGGAGGAAATCGTCGACGAGCTGGCCGAGTTCGGGAGCACGACCACCAACCTCGTCCTCAGCCGGACGCTCCCGTTCCGCGGCCCCGGAGTCCCTCGGGCGAATACCGCCGGCTAGGCGCTGGGAGGTGGCGTGGACGCCACAGCCGGGTGTCGCCTGAGGCCCAGCAACGGCGAACGCCCCAAGTGCCCTGGCAACCGTCACAGTTATGTGGGGCCGCTCGTGCCCAGACAGTCTGCTCGGTGGCACCTGGGCGACTTCCTGATAGATCCAGCAGTGGATCGTGGTGAGTTGACGGATGGGGCGTGCAAGGTGGTTGCCCTCGAGCGGGGAACTGCCCAAGAGTTGCGGCCGGTAGGTTCCGCGGGCTGAAGAAGAGGCGGTTTGCATCGTGGTCGACTTGAGCGAGGAAGCCAGCACGGCGGGACCCCCTCGGCGGCTGGTGACGACAGTCATGGCTTCCGGCCTGATGGGCGCGGTGTACTCGGCGGGGATGCCCTCTGCGAGCGCCGCTGGGCGAGGTACGGGCGCACGCCGCCGTGACCCCGCCCACCACGACGTGCTGTTCGTGAGCGCGCACCCGGATGACGAGGCCGGGAACCTGTCCACCTTCGGCTTGTGGCGTGAACGGCGGGGGCTGCGCACAGGCGTCGTCACCATCACCCGGGGGGAGGGCGGCGGCAACGCGGTCGGTCCGGAGGAGGGCGCACCGCTGGGCATGCTGCGTGAGGACGAGGAGCGCTCCGCGACCGCGCTCGCGGGGATCGAGAACATCTTCTATCTCGACAAGCCGGATTTCTGGTACACGCTCTCCGCCCCGCTCACCGAGCGGATCTGGCACGAGCAGGACACCTTGGAACGCATGGTCCGGCTGTTCCGCATGGCCACACCGCAGACGGTCGTGACCATGGATCCCCGTCCGTTCAACCAGCACGGCGGGCATCAGATGTCGGCGCGGCTGGCGATCGAGGCGTTCTTCCTGGCCGGTGACGAACGGGCCTTCCCGGACCAGTTGACGCGCGAGTGCCTGCGCCCGTGGCGACCGCGGCGGCTGCTGTCCCAGAATTACGGTTTCTCAGATCTTCTCGGGCCTGAGGCGGCCAAGGAACGCCACACCGACCCGGACACGGGCCTGCCCGTTGTCGGCGTCTGGTCGGGGCACACCTCGCGTGAGCACGGGAAGACGTGGGCGCAGGTCGAGCGCGACGCGAGCCGTATGTACCGCAGCCAGGGCTGGGCCGCGCTGCCGCCCGAGGTTCCCACGGACCCCGAGAAGCTGGGTTCGGACTGGTTC
>NZ_JBOHCV010000198.1:0-3891 GCF_050698815.1 Streptomyces sp. | reverse complement strand
GCGTTGCACGCCACACCTCGCGTCGCTTCCGGTGGTCGTATCCGACCACGAGTGCCTTCCCCACGAGGTCCTGCGTCTCGGTACTGGTCGAAAGCCAGACCTCAGGGCCTCCGCTGCCCAGAACCTTGTCGTCGAAGCCGTTGTACCGGTCCTCCTGCCAGCGCTGCCTGCCTGTGCGCGGAGAATGGAAGGTGGGTTCCTCGCCAGACACCATGATCAGGTCCTCGTCGATCTCCAGTACAGGTCCGTTGGCGAGCGTGCAGGGTCCTGTCCAGAGTTCGCCTCCAGTCCGTACGTCATAGCCATAAAGCTCGAACCCGGCAGCGAACACCAGTGTCTTGTTCTGCCAGATGTACGGGGTGTACTTGGGTGCGTCGCCTTTGAAGTGATGGCTCCAGAGTGGTGCGGGCGCCACGTTGCGCACAGAAGCGCGGCCATAGGCCGTGGCCTTGTCACGAGAGGCGAAGTATGTGACCGCGCCGAAGCTACCGACGGTGCCCACTGTGCCCGCGACAGCACCGGAGAGCAGGCTGCGTCGAGACGGCCTTGTGCGACCGGAGTCCGGGAGTCTTGTGCCGGCGTCCGGTGGTGCTCCCGTGACGTCATGACTCACCGGGGGCCCGGTCGCGGATATTTCGGGCTCCGCACCTGCGGAAGAAGTGAGATCACTTTCGGAATCCTCGGCGACTTCCGCCGCGAGAATTCGTGCGGTTTGGGCTGTCAACTCGGCCATCAAGCCCACCGGAAGCCAGCCAGGCCCAAGCAGACCGGCGGCCTTGCTGACGGAACCCTCCAGGGTCGTCGCGGGCGGGGTGCCTCCAGCCGTGTGCCGAAAGCCTGAGTCGATGACCGTACCCGGCTGACCGACGGGCCTCCGGCCGGCCAACGGCACCGAGCAACTGGCTAGTCTATCCACCAGGTCCGCCGCTCGGAGGCGACCGGCTGGATCGCGTACGAGGCAGGCAGCGATGACGTCACGAAGCGCGAAGGGAAGTTCCTCTCGCTCTGGCGTCATGTGACCCGTGGCCGCGTACGAGAGCACCACTCCGAGCGCGTACACGTCGCCGAGCGGTCGCGGTCGCCCGCCGGTCAGTTGCTCGGGGGCGACGCTCTCCGCCGCCAAGCCGGACACCCGGGACCGGTCTTGGCCGTCGGGCCCCGCAGTCCGCACGGCGCCGAAACCCGCCAGTCGCGGACCGTCTGCCGTGAGCAGCACCGTACTTGGCGACACACCGGCGTGTGTGTAGCCCGCAGCGTGCAGGTCTCTCAACCCCTCCGCCAGAGCTGAGCCGAGAGCGGCGACGGTGTTATTGGGCAAGGGTCCGCGATTCACGGCCAGGGCGACCGGCAGGGGCAAAGCAGGCTCATGCGCCGTGGTGTACCAGGCCGGACTTGCCTCGGCTTCTGAGATCTCCCTGACGTCGACAAGCCATGGGCTCGAGCCGACGAGACGGCGCGCCTGCTCGGCCTCGCTACGGAAGCGGGAGATGTACGCGGCATCGCTGGACTTCTCCAGAGATGTAACGGTGACCAGGGCGGCTCGGTCGCCGCCTGCCGTCTTCCCTATGAAGCGTTGGCCGCAGATGGCGACCTCGGTCACTGTGTCGATGCACTCGACCAGGCAGTAGGGTCCCGCCCGTCGCAGAGCATCGCGACGTGGAGATTCCATGCCTCCCCCTGGAACGTGTGATCGGCCAGCAGCCTACCTTGCGCTTCCAACTACTGAGGTTGAACTCGTGGGGTCGTGGGGGCTGACGGTCCGTCGTCTCCTGGGGTATTACCGGGGTATGCGGTATCCACAGGGTGGCGGGCTGACCGCCGAACGGCAGCAGTTCCGCGAGGGGTTACGGCTCCAGGCGGCCGAGCGGTTCGCCCGGGGCGAGGGGAGTACGGCGATAGCGAGGGAGCTGCGCGTCAGTGTCCGATCGGTGCAGCGGTGGCGGCGTGTTTGGGCCGAGGGTGGTCCGCGTGCTCTGCGGTCGCAGGGACCGGCCTCGCTGCCTCGGTTGAGTGAGGAGCAGTTCGCTCAGCTGGAGGCGGAGCTGGCCAAGGGGCCGGCCGCGCACGGCTGGGAGGACCAACGGTGGACGCTCGGGCGCGTCAAGACCGTGATCGGGCGGCGTTTCCACCTGACCTACACCATCCAGGGTGTGCGTAAGCTGCTGGTGCGTAACGGCTGGTCCTGCCAGGTCCCGGCCCGCCGGGCCGTCGAACGGGACGAGGCGGCAGTCGCCGGGTGGGTCAAGGAGGTGTGGCCCTGCGCGGAAGACTAGCGGCGGCCCGTGGGGCCTGGCTGGTCTTCGAGGACGAAGCCGGGTTCTCCATGACGCCGCCGCACGCCAAGACCTGGGGCAGGCGCGGTCACACTCCGGTGGTGCGGGTCCGTGGCCGCTCCCGCCGACGGATATCCATCGCCGCGCTGACCTGCTACAAGCCCGGAGAGCGTTCCCGACTGATCTACCGGCCGCGCAAGGACGACGGCCAGCGCGACGGACGCAAAAGCTTCTCCTGGCGTGACTACCGGGACCTGCTGGTCGCCGCCCACCAGCAGCTCGGCGGCCCGATCGTGCTCGTCTGGGACAACCTCAACGTGCACAAGGCCGCCGGGCTCCGGGAGTTCGCCGCCTCCCGGGACTGGCTGACCATCTACTACCTGCCGCCCTACGCACCCGACCTCAACCCCGTCGAAGGGATCTGGTCCCTGCTGCGGCGCGGCTGGCTGTCCAACGTCGCCTTCAGCACACCGGAGCATCTCATCCGACGCGTCCGACGCGGCTTACGCCACATCCAGTACCACCGGGATCTCATCGACGGCTGCCTCGCCGAGACCGGCCTGACCATCAACCCCTGACCACAGACGACACCACGAGTTCAACCTCAGTAGCCCCAACCGGATCACCGAACCTCTCCACGCGCTCCTCGTAGTCATCCAGAAATAATCTTCGCTGGCGAAGGAATGGATCGGAAATGCTCATTCCGGGTCGCTATTCACCCTGACTCGACCAGACGAGGTCCGATGCGAAGTCTCACTTGACGATATTCTTCTCGATAGTCGGAGACGGTAGCCTCGACCCTATCGCCAACTGGCGGCCAGTGCTCCGGTCCCAACGGTTCACCATTCGGGCGGTAGGAGATGACGTCTACAATCGCTGAGACATCTGGGTCCAGGTCGAGGTCCACAAAAAAGCCGAAGTGAAAATGAGCCTTTACCAGCCCGGTCACTCGTGAGTTGAGAGGAATCTTCTCTGTGGTCTCTTTCCATTCGGTCTCGTGAGTCACTCCGCTCCGTCTTCACGGATGAGGTGCCAGTACTGGCGGCCCGCTGGGACCCTGAGGACCTCCTCCAAGTATGGAAGTCCTGAAGCCGGACTCACTTCCGCTCTATTCACCTGTACCAATCCTCGCCATTGCTTTGAAGAGAGCTTGTGAGGTATGCGCGGAGTGACGGCGCAACAATTTTTCGCTTATCCGTCTCGTGGTCCCAGACGAGAATATCTGGTCGGGGAGGATTTGATTGGTAGGCGAATTGGTCGCCGCTGCCGTTGTCGCCGAAGAAGATGAGCGAATTGAATGGAGAATAGAGTTCGGCAAAGGTCGGAGTAATCCGGAATGCTTCGTTGTCTTGTGCGATCCGTTCCGCAGTCCATGCAATGTCGATTCCGTATCTTCCGGTCAGGCCGTTCATTTCGATGAGAAGGGAGCGGATCTCTTCGGGAAGAGACTGTTCCAGTCGGGATTCCGTGCTTTCAATCGACCCTTGCGGTGTCGGTTGACCGAACACTACCGGGACACCAAAGCTCTGGACGAGGTCACGCCACATTGTTACCTCCTTCGCATGATTAAGATATCTGCTCCTCTTGCGTATTCGAGGCGTGAACCAATTCCCTATGG
>NZ_JBOHCV010000197.1:0-6831 GCF_050698815.1 Streptomyces sp. | reverse complement strand
CCGCCCTCGGCGGCCAGCGTGGTCAGGGCGTGGTGGGCGGTGCTGGGAAGCGTCATCGTCGGCGGGACCTATCCACGTGTGGGCCGGACAGTTCGATGTGGTGCAGGCACATCGTAATCGGGGCCCGCCGGCGCTTCACCCCGCAGGTCTGTCCGGACCGCCCGCCGCGCCGCTCAACCCTCGCGGGGTCACGGAACGTCTCCCCCATGTCCGGAGTCTGCACCGGACGCGTTCGGCCCCGGGCCTCCCGTGTCCGAACGTCTAGGCTGAGCCCAACGCCGACAGCGGCGATGATGCGACAGGGGGAGCGCGATGAACGACAGCACAGGTGGCACGGAGCGGCTGCCGGGCCGCGACCGGCGCCGCTTCCCGGGGATCTCCTCCCGGGCCTACGAACACCCCGCGGACCGTTCGGCGCTCGTGGCCCTGCGCAAGCTGAGCGGCTTCGACGCGGTCTTCAAGGCGCTGAGCGGACTGCTGACCGAGCGCAGCCTGCGGCTGCTCTTCCTCGCCAACTCCGTGCGCGTCAACGACGAGCAGTTCGCGCACCTCAACGCCATGCTGCGGGACGCCTGTTACATACTGGACCTGGAGCAGGTCCCGCCGATGTACGTCAACCAGGACCCGCAGCCGAACGCCATGTGCATCGGCCTCGACAAGCCGGTCATCGTCGTCACGACGGGCCTCGTCGAGCTGCTCGACGAGGAGGAGATGCGGGCGGTCGTGGGCCACGAGGTGGGGCACGCGCTGTCCGGCCACTCGGTCTACCGCACGATCCTGCTCTTCCTCACCAACCTCGCGCTGAAGGTCGCCTGGATCCCGCTGGGCAACGTCGCGATCATGGCGCTGGTGACCGCGCTGCGCGAGTGGTTCCGCAAGTCGGAGCTGTCGGCCGACCGGGCCGGCCTGCTGGTGGGCCAGGACCTGCAGGCGTCGATGCGCGGCCTGATGAAGCTGGCGGGCGGCAACCACCTGCACGAGATGAACGTCGACTCCTTCCTCGCCCAGGCTGAGGAGTACGAGGCGGGCGGTGATCTGCGGGACTCGGTGCTCAAGATCATGAACGTCCTGCCACGCAGTCATCCCTTCACCACCGTGCGCGCCGCCGAGCTGAAGAAGTGGGCGGCCAGCCGCGACTATCAGCGGATCATGGACGGCCACTACCCGCGGCGCGAGGACGACAAGGAAACCACCGTCGCGGACTCCTTCCGGCAGTCGGCGAACCACTACACGGAGTCCATGAAGAACAGCAAGGACCCGCTGATGGGTCTCGTCCGCGACATCGCGGGCGGCGCGGGCGATCTGGGCGGCAGGCTGCGCGACACCTTCACGGGGCGTGGCGGCTCGGACAGCGGCAACGCGGGCAACGACGGTGGCAGTGGAAACGGCAACGGTGGTGGGAGCGGACCGGACGGTCCTGGTCGGTCCTAGCCGGACCGGACCGCCCTAGCCCGACCGGACCGCCCTAGTCGGCCGGGGCGGCCGGATGGGCCGGGCTGGGCTGCGCGCTGGTCGACAGCACCCCGCACATCGACGCCGCCGCCCGGCCCCGTGCGTAGGGGTCGGTGCCCGCCGGCCCGTCGTCCGTGGCCTCCTCGCCCGCCAGCAGCGGCGTCAGCGCCTCCGACGGGTCGGCGGAGCAGGGCAGCGGGCCGGCCCGCATCGAGACCTGCTGCACGCTCAGTCGCTGTGCGCGCAGGTCCTCGCGGTCGATGTGGAAGCGCACCTCACGCCGCACGGTGAACAGCGAGGCGTGTCCCGCAGCCTTCTCGCCCTGCCCGGCATCCGCCGCCTTGACCGCGTAGACGAACACGTGGTCGGCCATGACCTCCAGCGCGTCGGAGCCCGACTCCTGGACCGTCAGCGTGCCGTTCACCCGCACGCGGTGGTCGGCGAGCGCGGTCTTCGCCGGGTCGAAGCGGATCATCCAGCCGGTCGCCGCGTGCCGCCCGTCGTTCTGCGGGTGCTCCACGCTCTCGTCGAACTGTGCGTACTGCGCCGGGTCGATCTTGATCCGTACGCCCCGGATGGCGTCCCCGGTGAGCACCCCGGGGTCGAGTGAGCTCTCCACGATGTAGTCCTTGGCCACCGTCAGCGCGGAGAGCACCTGGCTCTCGGAGAAGTGCGTGGTACGGCGTACGGGAGGCAGGGTCACGCCGTCCGCGCCGGTACGGAACTGTGCGGCCTGGCTGTGCTCGTAGAGGTCACCGGGCGTCGCACCGGGCACCTGGTCGCGTGGGGCCAGTGGCAGCAAAGTGGTGCGCATCGGGTCGGCGGGCGGGTTCGTGGGAGTCGGATAGGGATTGCGGATGCCCATGTAGATCGCGGTGCCGAAGGCGAGGACGATCAGCAGGACCAGCACGATGCCCTGCCGGGACGCGGTGACGGCGCCCTGCTCGTCCGGGCCCGGGCCGCCCATGCCCGCTTCGCCCTCTGTGTCCGTTCCGGCGGCGGACGAGGCGGTGCGATGACGTACGGCGGCGTGCTCCTCGTCCTCCATGCGCTCCCGCGCGGAGTACTCCTGGAGCTGCGCAGCCTTGATGAAGGACTCGTCGAAGACGACGGAACGGTAGTCCTCGCGGTGCTCGTCGTCGCCCCCGGGGGTGTCGTCGGGTGTTCCCTCGGGGGGATTGCCTCGCCCGGCCATAGGACAAGAGTAGGTCCGCACCGGCCTGGGCACACGCTGCGGTGCGGCAACAACTCGGTACGTTACTCAGGCGCGTTACGTCCCGGGCCCGGCCAGGGATCCGGCTCAGCCCTCGCGCGGGTGGGCTCCGACAGCGGGGGCCGCGGCGTCGTGCGACGTCGACGGCGACACCGCGCTGCCGCTGTGGTGCGCTCTCGCGGAGGAGTCGGCTTCCGAGGTCGCGGGCGGCGGAGCGGGGTCCTGACGCTGGCCGGAGGTGCCGCGGTAGACGGCGCTGAGGGCGAGGGCGAGCATTCCGATGCCCATCACCACGGCCAGCAGCCAGGCGATGGGCCGCTGCCAGCGGACGTGGCCGCCGCCGTACGGGCGCGGGGCGGCGCGGTGCGTACGGAACGGGGGCCGGTAGTCGGAGCCGTGCTCCTCGGCCACGTCGAAGCGGGGGCCGGGGTGACGGTGGTGGCCGAAGGCACCGAAGGGGCCGGAGGAGCTGTACGCGGCGTGCGGGCTGTGCGGCCCGTACGGGCTGTGTGGGCCAAAGGGACCGTACGGCCCGTCGTGCCCGGTCTCGTCGCCGTCGGCCGGCTCCACGTACTCCGAGTAGTCGGAGCGGTCGAACCGGCCTTCGTCATCCGGATCGTCGTCGACATCGATGTCGACGTCCATCTCCATGTCGATGTCCAGGTCGGCATCGACGTCAGGGTCGAGTTCGGGGTCGAACTCGCCCTCACCACCCGGCCCGTACCCGTAGCCGTCCTCGAAGCCGCGGGCAGTCTCACTCTCGGCGTGTGACTGCGCGGCGGCCAATATGCGCTCGACGGCGGTGGGCTCATGGACTGCGGCAGACCGCACGAAGTCCTCATCGAATACCACGGAGGCGAACTCATCGTCCGCGGCTCCATGGTGGCGGTACTCGGGCTCCTCACCGTCCGGGAACGGCTGGCCCCGCAGGTCGTCCGGCACGTTGCTCAGCGTAGACCTAAGCGGTCAACAGGGGCAGGGAGAAGCCGGATTCCATCAAATCGACGGTACGGGCCGTCACCCGCGCGTGTGACCGTCCCCGGTGACCACGTACTTCGTCGAGGTCAGTTCCGGCAGGCCCATGGGGCCGCGCGCGTGCAGCTTCTGCGTCGAGATGCCGATCTCGGCACCGAAGCCGAACTGACTTCCGTCCGTGAAGCGCGTGGAGGCGTTGACCATCACGGCGGTCGCGTCGACCAGTGCCGTGAAGCGGCGGGCGGTGGCGGCGTCACGCGTGACGATCGCCTCGGTGTGCCCCGAGGTCCACTCGCGAATGTGCCGGACAGCGGCGTCCAGGGACGGGACGACGGCGGCGGCGATGTCGTACGACAGGTACTCGGTGCCCCAGTCCTCCTCGGTGGCCGGCACGACGTCCGCGCCCGCCTTCTGCCACGTCAGGTCACCGTGCACGGTGACGCCCGCCGCTGCCAGGGCCTCGACGGCGCGCGGCAGGAACGCGTCGGCGATCCCGGCGTGCACGAGGACCGTCTCGGCGGCGTTGCAGACGCTGGGGCGCTGGGCCTTGGAGTTGACGAGGATGTCGAGGGCCATGTCCAGGTCGGCCAGTTCGTCCACGTACACATGGCAGTTGCCGACCCCGGTCTCGATGACGGGAACGGTGGACCCCTCGACCACGGACCGGATGAGGGAGGCGCCGCCGCGCGGGATCAGCACGTCGACCAGGCCGCGGGCCCGCATCAACTCCTCCACACTGGCCCGGCTCTCGCCCGGCACGAGCTGCACCGCGTCCGCCGGGAGACCGGCGCCGGCCACGGCGTCGCGCAGCACGTCGACAAGGGCGCTGTTGGAGGCGTACGCGGAGGAGGAGCCGCGCAGCAGCACCGCGTTGCCGGACTTCAGGCACAGCGCGGCCGCGTCGACGGTGACGTTGGGGCGGGCCTCGTAGATGATGCCGACGACGCCGAGGGGGACCCGGACCTGGCGCAGTTCGAGTCCGTTGGGCAGCGTCGAGCCGCGCACGACCTCGCCGACCGGGTCGGGCAGCGCGACCACGTCGCGCACGTCGGAGGCGATGGCGGCGATCCGCTCCGCCGTCAGCGTCAGCCGGTCCACGATCGCTTCCGGGGTGCCGGCGGTCCGGGCCTTGACGATGTCGAGGGCGTTGGCGGTGACGATCTCCTCCGCACGGGCGATGAGCGCGTCCGCGACGGCGAGCAGCGCCGCATCACGCGCGGTGCGGGGCAGCGGGGCGAGTTCGGCCGCCGCCTCCTTCGCACGGCGGGCGGTCTCGGTGACGGGCGAGGCCGGTGGGACGGGTGCGACGGACGGGTTGTGCGGAGCGCTCATGCTCCCGAGCTTAGCGACGCCGGCGGTGCCCCCGTCGCGCCGTCCCGCTGTACGGGACGACGGCGGCGGCTGCGCCAGGAGGTTGCACTAAGAATCGGGAGGTTGCACTAGAAGGGGTGGACGCCGAGCGATGCCGCGGCGGGCGGGCCGTACCCCTCGGCGAGGCGCTGGTGGTAAGTCTCCCGGCCGATGACCTCGAGGCCGACGATCTCCCATGGCGGCAGCTTCGCCGACGCCCGGTGCTCGCCCCACAGCCGCAGCGCCACCGCGGCGGCGTCGTGCAGGTCGCGCGCCTCTTCCCAGTAGCGGATCTCGGCGTGGTCGTTCGCGTACCGGCTGTTCAGCAGGAAGGGGTGGTCGTAGGCGAGCTGTTCGAGCGCCCGCCGGATCTCCTTGAGCGGGGCCTCCACTCCGGCGACGCTCAGGGTGATGTGCCAGAGCCGGGAGTGCTCACGCCGGTTCCCGCCCGTTTCCGCACGTGGCTCGGCCCGGTCCTCTGTGTCGACGCTGGCGAGTCGTCTCACGGGCGGCCTCCTCGTCCGGGTGCGGTGCTGCTGGATGCTGCTGTCCTCCGGGCGCCGCTCCCCGCCGCACGACCCCCAGGACAAAGTTGACCAGTCTCCGGGGAGCCGCGTGGCCCTTTTCCGGAAGGTGTCCGTGGAAAGGCTGGTCTTTCGCCGCTCCCGGTGACGCTTCCTGCCCCGTCCGGGGCATCACCGGCCCGTGACACGTCCCTGGCCGCACCGCGGGCGGGGCCCGCACCGGAGCGGGGCCTCACGTGTCCAGCAGCACCAGATCGTCCCGGTGCACGATCTCGCGCTCGTACGCGGGCCCCAGTTCCCGCGCCAGCTCCGGCGTCGAGCGCCCCAGCAGCTGCGGGATCTCCTTGGCGTCGAAGTTGACGAGCCCCCTGGCGACGGCGAGCCCCCGCTCGTCGCGCAGCTCGACCGGGTCTCCGGCCGCGAAGTCGCCCTCGACCCTGGCGATGCCCGCGGCCAGCAGGGAGGACCGCCGCTGGACCACCGCCCGTACCGCGCCGTCGTCCAGCGTCAGCGCGCCCCTCGGCGTGGACGCGTGCGCGAGCCACAGCAGCCGGCCGGCGGCGCGGCGGCCCGTCCGGTGGAAGTAGGTGCCGATGGCGGCCCCGGCGAGCGCTTCGGCCGCGCGGCTGGCGGCGGTGAGCACGACCGGCACGCCGGCCGCGGCCGCGATACGGGCGGCCTCCACCTTCGTCACCATGCCGCCGGTGCCGAGCCCGACCCGTCCCGCGCTGCCGATGTCGATGCCGGCCAGTTCCCTGGGGCCGGTGACCTCGGCGATCCGGGAGGTGCCCGGGGTGGCGGGATTCCCGTCGTAGAGGCCGTCCACGTCGGAGAGCAGGACCAGCAGGTCCGCCCGTACGAGGTGGGCGACGAGCGCGGCGAGCCGGTCGTTGTCGCCGAAGCGGATCTCCTCGGTGGCGACGGCGTCGTTCTCGTTGACCACCGGGACGACGCCGAGGGACAGCAGCCGCTCCAGCGTCCGTGACGCGTTGCGGTAGTGCGCGCGGCGGACGAGGTCGTCGGCGGTGAGGAGCACCTGGCCGACGGTGAGCCCGGCGCGCCCGAAGGCCGCCGCGTACCGCTCGATCAGCAGCATCTGACCGACGCTGGCAGCGGCCTGCTGGGTGGCGAGATCGCGGGGCCGGGCGGGCAGCCCGAGCGGCGCGAGCCCGGCGGCGATGGCTCCGGAGGAGACCAGGACGAGCTGGCCGCCGACGCTGCGGCGGGTCGCGAGCGCGTCGACCAGCCGCTCCAGTCGGTCGGGATCCAGGCCGCCGGCCGCCGTCGTCAGCGACGACGAGCCGACCTTCACCACCA
>NZ_JBOHCV010000196.1:0-3604 GCF_050698815.1 Streptomyces sp. | reverse complement strand
GCGCTGGCCGCGGCGGCGTTGACGGTGCCGTCGCCGCCGCAGACACCGAGGGCGCCGCCCTGCTCCGCCGCCTTCTGTGCGGCCTTCTCCAGCGCGTCGAGCAGTTCCCCGGACTTCGGGTCGCACGTGACGATCTCCGCCTTGGGAAGCATGGTGCGCACCACATTCAGGGCGGCCGGCTCGACCGGCTCCGCGTCGTACTCGGTCCCCCCGGGCGCCCGGACCGGATCCTCAGTGCGCGAACCGGACGTCGCGTTCGCGACCAGTACCAGTCCCGCGCCCTCCGGCATCGCTGGCGCCTCCGCCAACGGACGGCCGGGGGAGGGGAGTTGCGAACGGGTGGGTGCCAGGCCGCGGACCGCGAAGGCCGAGCCCACCCCGAGTGCCGCGCCCGCCAGCACGTCGCTGGGGTAGTGGACGCCCGTATAGACGCGGGAGAAGGCCACCCCGGCGGCCAGCGGCGCGACCGCCGCGCCCCAGCGCGGCGACTCCAGTGCGACGCCCGTGACGAAGGCCGCGGCCGAGGCGGCGTGCCCGGACGGGAAGGAGGTGGTCACCGGCTGGCGGTGCAGTTGCCGGATCAGCGGTACCGAGTCCAGCAGCGGACGGTCCCGCCCCACGGAACGCTTGCCGAGGGTGTTGACGGCGGCCGAGGCGACGGCCAGCGAGGCGATGCCGCGAGCGGCACAGCGACGGGCCCGCGGGGTGTTGGACAGCGCGATGGCGGCGGCGACCGCGAACCACAGCCGGCCGTGGTTCGCGCTCCGGCTCAGTCGCGGCAGAACCCGCTCCGGGCCCGGCCAGTTGCGCTTGGCCACCAGCTCGAAGACCGCCCGGTCCGCAGCGGACCAGGCAGGCCAGAGGGACTCTCCCGGCTGTTGCCGGGCGTCCGCTTTGCGTGGTATGGGCGTGGGCCTGCTCCGCCGTTGCCATGCCGCGCGCAAGCGCTGCACGGCCGGAACCTGATCCGCACGGCGGAAGCCGCGCAGACTCTCTCCCACGCGACTGGTGAACTCTGCTGCCATGCGGTTTCGCTTTCTCCGGCGGAGTTGCCGGTAAACCTCCGCACACTGTGACCCACCCCGCTCAACCCGCCCCAGCGCTCCGCCCCCGCCGAGGCGACGGGGGCCGAGCGGGTTCCAGCCGGTTTCCGGCAGAACCGCACGGAGGGGCGCGCGGAAAGGTGCGCGAATGCGTCAGGCCTGCGGCTTGCGCCCCAGAGCGACCATCACCTCCTGCACGTTCCCGTAGCGCGCACGCCCGCCCGGCAGCTCACGTACGGTCTCCACCAGCGGCTCCGGCGCGTGCTCGTCGAGCAGGGACCGCTCCAGCGCGCGCCTGTCCGCGGGGAAGGAATGGCGTCCGAGGTGACGCGCGAGATCGGAGCGGAGGGCTTCGTCCGCCAGCTCCTCCCGGTCACTCGTGCCGGGCACCGGCAACTGCCCCACGGTGATCTCCGGGTCGTCGTCGGCCGCCGGTTCCGGATCGGCCCATTCCTCGGCGCGGGTGGGGTGGCCCGCCTTCAGCCGACCCTGGATCTCCCGCTTGGCCTCGTCGTCGCGGTGGGCGCTCAGCTGGTCACTACCGCGTTGCATGTTGTCCGCCACCGGCTCCGCCTCCTTCGGGTGCTTCTTCGTACGGCCAGCGCAGCAGTGCACCCAGGCCACCGACCGGCAGCTCGTCCGGCACGGTCCCCGGCACGATCTCGGGCGCCGCCTCCAGCACCGGGGACGGCCCTACGCTGAGCACCTCCGCGCCGGTCGCCGCCGCCGAGCGCATCAGCGCGTCGTCGGCGCGGGCCGGTGCGGGCTCTGTCGCGCCCAGGTACTGGATCTCCTTCCGGCGCACCGCCACTTGGTCGGGTTCGTCGCCGACCCAGACCTCGCGGTGCAGGTCGGCGCCCTCGGGGCGTACCAGCAACGCACCGATCCGGTGCTCGCGTGCCGCCTCGACCAGCGCGGGCACGCCTTCGGCGGCGTCGTGGCCGCCCTCGCCCGCCGGTCCCCGTCCCGCCTGGAAGCTCTCCAGCAGCGCCGCGGTGTGCTGCCGCGCGTAGGCGGTGCGGGCCGTCGCGATCTCCTCGTCCAGCATTCGCCGGCCCTCCGCGGTGTTCGCGGCGGGGCCTTCGGGGCCGCTGTCGGCGCGCACGCCGTGCTCCGCCTGCACGGTATGTCCGTGCAGGTCAAACGGCAGGTGCTCGTACACGGAGTGCCGTTCACGCGGCTCGCCGGCGAGCACCAGCAGTTCCGCACCGGTCCGCTCCTGGCGGATGCGCAGCTCATCGGCGATCCCGGCGGCGTTCTGCTCCCAGGTGTTCTCCACCGCGGTCTGGAAGTGCCGCTCCGAGGGGTCCCGGGATGCGGTCCGGTGCACCGGCCACTCACTTTCCGTGACGTGGCCCGCACTGTACGGGCGGCCCTTGCCGCGCACCTCGAAGTCGGCGCCCTTGCGGTCGATGTAGGCCACCAGGCACAGCGGTTCGTCGTCGGCCAGTTCCAGCAGCGGGCCGGTATGCGGCAGCGCCTGCCAGTGGGCGATCGGGCCGCTGTCCGGCAGCGGGACCGTGAGCTCCGTATCCAGCACCACCTCGCCGTGCGTGGCGAACACCGCGTGACCGGGTGGGTACGGGCCACGGGGCAGGGCCACCAGCGCGTCGTACATGACGCGGCAGGTGTCCTCGTCCGCGCCCTGGCCGCGCAGCCGGTCGCAGGCGGCCCGGGCGGTCAGTTTCTGGCGCGCCGCGGTGTCCTCGGAGGCCCTCGCCGTGTCGAAATAGACCGACGCCCAGGGGCCGTGGCGGTCGAAGAGCGGGCTGAGGAATCCGAGTTCCATTGATTCCCTCCTTGGATCGCCGAGGCCGGGTACCCGTACTCATACGGGCAACACGAGAGAAAGCAGCCCGGCGCCCGGCCGCCGCAGAGAGAGGAAACCCCATGGGAATCGATCCACGCGAGCTGTCCGACGCGGATCTCCTCAAGGAACTGGAGACCATCCACCGCACTCGGCACGACACCCTGCTGCACGCCCCGGCGGACGCGCTGTCGGCGCACAGTGTCCGGATGGCCGAGCTGGAGGCCGAGTATCTGCGCCGCCACCCGGTGCGCTCGGTGAGCCCCGGCCGTACCCGGGAGGGTGCCCGCGCCCGCACCGCTTCCTGAGCCGCTCACGGATCGGGTGAGTCGGGTCACCCGACGTGGGTAGCCGCGTCTTATGAGCAACCAGGTCGGCAAGATGACGCAACCCGGAGTGGACCCGTCCGCCGGGGCCGGGCCCGCCGGGGCCGGGACCGCTGCGGCCGGCGAGCGCGCGGATCCCGTGGCGCGCGCGGTCCGCGAGGAAGTCAGGGCGGCAGGGGAGGGGTTGCGCGCCGAGCTGTCGCGTCGGGCAGGCCTGCGCAGCGTGCGGATGCGCGGCGCGGCAGCCGCCGCCGCCTTCTACGGTGGCGGTGCGGTGACCGTCGCGCTCGGACTCGGACTGGCCCTGGTGATGCCCGGATGGCTGGCCTTCCTCATCGTCGCCGTGGTGCTGATCGGGCTCGCCGCCGCCCTGCACGGCGCCGCGGGCCAGCACCTGTCCGCACCCGCTCCGACGGTCGCCCCGGCAC
>NZ_JBOHCV010000195.1:0-12574 GCF_050698815.1 Streptomyces sp. | reverse complement strand
CCCGAGAGCGATCGCTCTCGGGCCCGGCCCATGTGGTGTGCGGACGGTCCCCATGGTGCACGCCCTCTCCCGGCGGCGGACGAGCCAGGAGGGCCTGGGGAGCGGATCTTCGTGCCCCCGTGCCGGGGCCAGGCACGGGGGCACGGGGCCCGGAGAGACGGAGCCCGGCAGGGCGCCGTGCCCTACGCCTTGCGGAGGCGGAAGGTGAGGGAGAGGGACGTGTCCTCGAAGGGGGCGCCGAAGGCGGGGTCCGAGGTGTGCACGTCGCCGGGGGCGAACTCGTCGGCGAGGACCTCCTCGGCGATCAGCCCCTCGTGGTCCGCCAGCGCCCGGCCGACCTCGTCGTCCGCCGAGGCCCACACCAGCACGATGCGGTCCGCCACGTCGAGGCCCGAGTTCTTGCGGGCCTCCTGGACGAGGCGGATCGCGTCCCGGGCGAGGCCCGCGCGGCGCAGCTCGGGGGTGATCTCCAGGTCCAGGGCGACCGTCGCCCCCGAGTCGGACGCCACCGACCAGCCCTCGCGCGGGGTCTCGGTGATGATCACTTCCTCCGGCGTGAGGGACACGGGCTCCCCGTCCACCTCGACCCTGGCCGCGCCCTCGCGCAGGGCCGCGGACAGGGCGGCGGCGTCGGCGTCGGCGATGGCCTTGGCCACCGTCTGGGTGCTCTTGCCGAAGCGGCGCCCGAGCGCGCGGAAGTTGCCCTTGGCCGTGGTGTCGACCAGTGAGCCGCCGACGTCCGAGAGCGAGGCGAGTTCGCTGACGTTCAGCTCCTCGGTGATCTGGGTGCGCAGATCGGGGGAGAGGGTCTCGAAGCCGTACGCCGCGATCAGCGCCCGGGAGAGCGGCTGGCGCGTCTTGACCCCGGACTCCGCCCGGGTCGCCCGGCCCAGTTCGACCAGGCGCCGCACCAGCAGCATGTCCTGGGACAGCTCCGGATCGACTCTGCTCAGGTCCGCCTCCGGCCAGCCCGCCAGGTGTACCGAGTCAGGCGCTCCCGGCGTGACCGGGACGACCAGGTCCTGCCACACCCGCTCGGTGATGAACGGGACGATCGGCGCCATCATCCGCGTCACCGTCTCCAGGGTGTCGTGCAGCGTACGCAGCGCCGCGGGGTCGCCCTGCCAGAAGCGCCGCCGTGAACGCCGTACGTACCAGTTCGACAGGTCGTCGACGAAGGTGGACAGCAGCTTGCCGGCGCGCTGAGTGTCGTACCCGTCCATCGCGACGGTGACCTGGTCGACCAGCGCGTGCAGTTCGCTCAGCAGCCAGCGGTCCAGCAGCGGCCGGCGTGCCGGTGCGGGGTCCGACTCGGAGGGCGACCAGCCGGACGTACGGGCGTAGAGCGCCTGGAAGGCCACCGTGTTCCAGTACGTCAGCAGCGTCTTGCGTACGACCTCCTGGATGGCGCCGTGGCCCACCCGCCGCGCCACCCAGGGTGAACCGCCGGCCGCCATGAACCAGCGCACCGCGTCCGCGCCGTGCTGATCCATCAGCGGGATCGGCTCCAGGATGTTGCCTAGGTGCTTGGACATCTTGCGGCCGTCCTCGGCGAGGATGTGACCGAGGCAGACCACGTTCTCGTAGGACGATTTGTCGAAGACCAGGGTGCCGACCGCCATCAGCGTGTAGAACCAGCCACGGGTCTGGTCGATGGCCTCGGAGATGAACTGCGCGGGATAGCGCTTCTCGAACAGCTCCTTGTTCTTGTACGGATATCCCCACTGCGCGAACGGCATGGAGCCCGAGTCGTACCAGGCGTCGATGACCTCGGGGACGCGGACCGCTTCCAGCGAGCAGCCCTCGGCCGTGCAGCCGAAGGTGACCTCGTCGATGTACGGGCGGTGGGGGTCCAGGGCCGACTGGTCGCTGCCGGTCAGCTCCGTCAGCTCGGCGAGGGAGCCGACGACGGTCAGGTGCTCCTCCTCACAGCGCCAGACGGGCAGCGGCGTGCCCCAGTAGCGGTTGCGGCTCAGCGCCCAGTCGATGTTGTTGTCCAGCCAGTCGCCGTAGCGGCCGTGCTTGACCGAGTCCGGGAACCAGTTCGTGCGCTCGTTCTCCCGGAGCAGCGCGTCCTTGATCCGGGTGGTGCGGATGTACCAGGACGGCTGCGCGTAGTAGAGCAGGGCCGTGTGGCAGCGCCAGCAGTGCGGGTAGCTGTGCTCGTAGGGCACATGACGGAACAGCAGATTCCGTGCGGCCAGATCGGCGACCAGCGCCTCGTCGGCCTTCTTGAAGAACTGACCGCCCACCAGGTGCAGTTCGGCCTCGAAGGTGCCGTCGGGCCGCACCGGGTTCACCACCGGCAGCCCGTAGGCCCGACAGGTGCGCATGTCGTCCTCGCCGAAGGCGGGCGACTGGTGGACCAGTCCGGTGCCGTCCTCCGTGGTGACGTAGTCGGCGTTGACGACGAAGTGCGCGTCCGCCATCTCCACCAGATTGAACGGGCGTTCGTACCCCCAGCGTTCCATCTCGGTGCCGGTGAAGCGCTGTCCGGTCGGCTCCCACCCTTCGCCCAGCGCTTTGCCCAGCAGCGGCTCGGCGACGACGAGCTTCTCCTGGCCGTTCGTCGCGACGACGTAGCTGACGTCGGGGTGGGCGGCGACCGCGGTGTTGGACACCAGGGTCCAGGGGGTGGTCGTCCACACCAGCAGAGCCGCCTCGCCGGCCAGCGGGCCGGAGGTCAGCGGGAGGCGCACGAAGACCGAGGGGTCGACGACCGTCTCGTACCCCTGTGCCAGCTCGTGGTCCGACAGGCCCGTGCCGCAGCGCGGGCACCAGGGGGCGACGCGGTGGTCCTGGACCAGCAGGCCCTTCTCGTGGATCTGCTTCAGCGACCACCAGACGGACTGGACGTACTCCGGATTCATGGTCCGGTAGGCGTCGTCCATGTCGACCCAGTAACCCATCCGGGTCGTCAGCTCGGCGAAGGCGTCGGTGTGCCGGGTCACCGATTCGCGGCACCGGGCGTTGAACTCCGCGATGCCGTAGTTCTCGATGTCCTGCTTGCCGTTGAAGCCCAGCTCCTTCTCGACGGCCAGCTCGACGGGCAGGCCGTGGCAGTCCCAGCCCGCCTTGCGCGCCACGTGGTAGCCGCGCATCGTGCGGAAGCGGGGGAAGACGTCCTTGAAGACGCGGGCCTCGATGTGGTGTGCGCCCGGCATCCCGTTGGCGGTCGGCGGGCCCTCGTAGAACACCCACTCGGGGCGGCCCTCGGACTGCTGAAGGGTGCGGGCGAAGACCTTCTGGTCCTGCCACAGCTCCAGCACGGCGTGCTCGAGGGCGGGCAGGTCGACCTGGGCCGGCACCTGGCGGTACTGCGTCATCGACAATCCTCCGGCGGACTCTCAGCTTCCGTCGGAGGGACGAGAGCGCCTGCCTGAACGGCGGCGGACCCGCGGTACCACCCTCCTTGGCAGTGGGGGTCCCCACTGCCCCCTCATTGGGGTCGCGCAGCCGGTTCTACTCGTCCCGACCCGGGTCGGGGCTTTCCTCCGGCGGCTCCGGGGTGATCTTCACGTCGCGCCGGCCCCCGGGCTCACACCGTCCCCGGGTCGCTCGCGGCTGCGTGACGACGCTACTCGTCCCCTTCATCGCCTCTCGCTGGACCAAGTGTACGGGGCTTTCGCGAAGGGAGCGGACCGGTTTTCGTACGGCCGGGCGGGGCACAACGGATGCAGACCGGCGTGCCCCCGTTGCCGCGCGCTCGGAGTCGATTTATCGTTCCGGTCACGTTTCGCGAGCAAGATCACCATATTGAAGGGGGGCGGCCACGGTGGCGAGAGGGACCGCCGCGAGGGGTTCGGGGGCAGCGGGGAAGTCCGCGAAGTCCGCGAAGTCCGCGAAGTCCGCGGAATCCACGAAACCCACGAAGGACGCCGCCTCCGAGAACCGGGCTTCCCCGGCCGGGAAGACGCCTCCCGCCAAGAAGACCGCGGCGAAGAAGACGGCGAAGACGGCGAAGACCGCGAAGAAGGCGACGGCGAAGAAGAGCGCGGCGAAGAAGTCCGCCGCCAAGAAGTCCGCCGCCAAGAAGTCCGCGTCCGGGAGCGCGGCACCCAAGACCACGGTGAAGAAGACGACAGGAGCCAAGACGGTGGCTGCGAAGAAGACTCCGGTGGCGAAGGCCGAGAAGGTGCCCACTGCCCGTACGGCCGCGTCGGCGTCCCCGGAACCGGGCGAACTCGCCGTACGGTCCGGTGAGGACCCCTGGACGCCGCAAGAGGTCCAGGAGGCCCGCACCGAGCTGCGGACCGAGGCCCAGCGGCTGCGTGACGAACTGGTCGCTTCCGGCGAGGCGCTGGAGGGTCTCATGCGCGACTCCGGCGACGGCGCCGGGGACGACGACGCCGATACGGGCACCAAGAACATCACCCGTGAACACGAGATGTCGCTCGCCGCCAACGCCCGCGAGATGCTGTACCAGACCGAACGGGCGCTGGAGCGGCTGGACGCCGGCACCTACGGGCTCTGCGAGAACTGTGGCAACCCGATCGGGAAGGCCCGGATGCAGGCGTTCCCGCGGGCGACGCTGTGCGTGGAGTGCAAGCAGCAGCAGGAACGCCGGCCCCAGTAGAGCCTGGGCCCGCATCTGGCCGTACGTACTTGTCGTACCCTCGTCACGTGACAGAGGTGGAGCGGACTATCGGTACTCCGGAAGGGGCTGACCCGGCGACGGAAGGCTCCGTCGACGACGCGCACGGCGAGCGGTCCGCACCGGCGAAGGGCGGGCGGCGCATCGGTGTGCTCGTCAGCGTGGCCGCGCTCGCCTACGTGCTGGACCTGGTCAGCAAGCTGATCGTGGTCGCCGTACTGGAGCATCACGCCCCGATCCAGGTGATCGGCACGGTGCTCCAGCTGGACGTCGTGCGGAACAGGGGCGCCGCCTTCGGCGTCGGTGAGGCGCTGACGCTGGTGCTGACGGCGATCGCCGTCGTGGTGATCGTCGTCATCGCGCGGATCGCGCGGAAGCTCTACAGCACGCCGTGGGCGATCGCGCTCGGGATGCTGCTGGGCGGGGCCTTCGGCAATCTCACCGACCGCGTCTTCCGTTCGCCTGGCGTCTTCCAGGGCGCGGTCGTGGACTTCATCGCCCCCACGCACTTCGCGGTCTTCAACCTCGCGGACTCCGCGATCGTCTGCGGGGGCATCCTCATCGTGATCCTCTCCTTCCGCGGCCTGGACCCGGACGGGACCGTCCACCGGGACTGACGGTGCAGCGGCGGTGCGGGCCGTGCGCGGGCGTCCGGCATACTCGATCAGGTGAGCACCCTTCCCGAAACCCGGACCCTTCCCGTACCCGACGGCCTCGAAGGAGAGCGCGTCGACGCTGCTCTCGCCCGGATGTTCGGCTTCTCCCGCACCAAGGCCGCCGAACTGGCCGCGGACGGAAAGGTGCTGCTGGACGGGTCGGCGGCCGGTAAGTCGGACCGGGTGTACGGCGGTGCCTGGCTCGAGGTGGAGCTGCCCGCGCCGCCCACGCCCGTACGGGTCGTGGCCGAGCCGGTCGAGGGCATGGTGATCGCCCACGACGACGCGGACATCGTGGTGATCGTCAAGCCGGTGGGCGTGGCCGCGCATCCGAGCCCGGGCTGGACCGGCCCGACGGTGATCGGCGGGCTCGCCGCCGCCGGCTACACCATCGCCACCTCCGGGGCCGCGGAGCGTCAGGGCATCGTGCACCGGCTCGACGTCGGCACGTCTGGGCTGATGGTGGTCGCCAAGTCGGAGCGGGCCTACACGCTGCTCAAGCAGCAGTTCCGTGAGCGGACCGTCGACAAGCGCTACCACGCGCTCGTCCAGGGCCACCCCGACCCGCTCAGCGGAACCATCGACGCTCCCATCGGGCGTCACCCGCAGCACGACTACAAGTGGGCGGTCACCTCCGAGGGCAAGCCGTCGGTCACCCACTACGACCTCATCGAGGCCTTCCGCGCCGCCAGCCTGCTCGACGTCAAGCTGGAGACGGGCCGCACGCATCAGATCCGGGTACACCTGTCCGCGCACCGGCACCCCTGCGTCGGCGACCTCACCTACGGCGCGGACCCCACGCTCGCCAAGCGGCTGCGGCTGGAGCGGCAGTGGCTGCACGCGGTCAGACTCGGCTTCGAGCACCCCTCGGACGGGCGCTGGGTGGAGTACTCCAGCGACTACCCGGACGACCTGCAGCGCGCGCTGGACGTGGTGCGGGCGGAGAGCGCGTAGGAGTGGACCAGCTCGCCCTGCTCTTCGCGTTGCTGCTCGGTGCTGTCGTCACGGTGCCCCTCGGGGACCGGATCGGGCTGCCGTCGCCTGTCCTGATGACCCTCCTCGGCGGTGTGCTGGCGCTGCTCCCCTTCGTACCCAACGTGGAGGTGCCGCCGGAGTTCATCCTGCCGCTGGTGCTGCCGCCACTGCTGTACGCGGCCGTGCAGCGCACCTCCTGGCGGCAGTTCGCCGCCAACAAGCGGCCGATCTTCCTGCTGGCGGTCGCGCTGGTCTTCGTGACGACAGCTGTGGTCGCGGCAGTGGCCAACGCGCTGGTGCCCGGGCTCGGCATCGCGGGCGCCGTCGCGCTCGGCGCGCTGGTGGCGCCGCCCGACCCGGTCGCGGCGACGACCGTCGCCGGGCGGCTCGGGCTGCCACGGCGGCTGGTGTCGATCCTCGAAGGCGAGGGCCTCTTCAACGACGTCACCGCGATCACGCTCTACCACGTAGCCGTCGCCGCGGCCGTCACCGGTACCTTCTCGGTCCCGGGGGCGCTCGGCTCCCTGGTGCTCTCCGCGGTCGTCGCCATCCTGGTCGGGCTCGCGCTGGGCTGGATATCGAACAAGCTCGCGGGCATGCTCGGTGACGCGACCCTGCAGACCGGCCTCTCGCTGCTGGTGCCGTTCGCCTCCTACGTGCTCGCGGAGGAGCTGAAGGGCTCGGGTGTGCTGGCCGTGCTGATCACCGCGCTCTACATGTCCTCGGGGCGTGCGGTGGACGCGGACGATGTGCAGGGGCGGCTGGTCGGACAGACCTTCTGGTCGATCGTCGACACACTGGTCACCGGCGTCGCCTTCGGCCTCATCGGACTGGAAGTGGCCGCGGTCATCGGCCCGGTGCGAGGACGCTGGGACGAGCTGCTCCCGGCGGCCCTCGCGGTGGTCGCGGCGGTGGTCGTCCTGCGGCTGGTGTGGCTGCTGCCCGCGGCCTGGCTGGCCAAACGGCTGCATCAGCGCAAGGACCTGGACGAGGACATCCCCCTCAACTGGCGCGAGACGACGGTCGTCTGGTGGGCCGGGATGCGCGGAGTGGCCTCGGTGGCGCTCGCGCTCGCCGTGCCGCTGACCGTGGCGGACGGCGGAGACTTCCCGGAGCGGGACGCGATCCTCTTCATCGCCTTCGCGGTCGTGCTCGCCACGCTCGTCCTCCAGGGGCTGACCCTGCCATGGCTGGTCAAGCGGCTGCGGGTCAGGGCGGACAGCGCCGCCGAGCGCGAACTGGAGCGGCAGCTCGCCCTGCGCTGCGCGAAGGCCGCACGGCGCCGGCTGCGGGAGATCGAGGAGGTCGAGGACCTTCCCGACGACGTCGCGGAGGCGCTGGCGCGGCGGGCGCACGACGTGGGTACGCGCATCTCGCCGGACATCGCGGACGAAGAACGGCGCGAGGCGCAGTCGAAGCGGGCGGCCCGGATGAAGAAGGTCCACCGGCTGAACGGCGAGCTGCTCTCGGCCGCCCGCCACGAGGTCATCGCGGCCCGCACCGAGCCGGGCGTCGACCCGGAGGTGTGTGACCGGGTCCTGCACCAGCTC
Source organism: Streptomyces sp. (assembly GCF_050698815.1). Lineage (GTDB taxonomy): Bacteria > Actinomycetota > Actinomycetes > Streptomycetales > Streptomycetaceae > Streptomyces. The sequence goes on along the minus strand of NZ_JBOHCV010000195.1, from coordinate 4,799 downwards.
GACCTCCGCAGTTTCCGCGCCTGACGGCGCGGGTCACCCGCCCCCCTGGGACTTCGGCCCCGGACCTCTGCGCCTGAAGCGGTCCCAGCACGGCGCGAGGTCAGGAGTGCTTGGGCTGCTGGTGGTTCCGGTGGCCGTTGGAGGAGGCGGCCGGCGGGTCGCCCGCGGAGGTGACGGTGATGCTCGGCAGCGCGTACGCGTGCTCCCGCTGGAGCCAGTCGAGGAGCTGTTCGCGCAGGTCGCAGCGGAGCGTCCACAGGTCGTCCGAGGTGCGGGCCGTGGCGGCGGCGCGTACCTCGATCGTGGAGGGCGTGGAGTCGGTGACGACCAGGCTCCAGCTGCGGCCGTCCCAGTAGTCGTTCGCCCGTACCAGCTCCTCCGTCCGGGCGCGCAGGGCGGCGATCGGGGCGGAGTGGTCCAGCTGGAGGAAGACGGTGCCGGTCAGCTGTGGGCCGCCGCGGGACCAGTTCTCGAACGGCTTGCTGGTGAAGTACGAGACCGGCATGGTGATCCGGCGCTCGTCCCAGGTGCGCAGCACCAGGTAGGAGACGGTGATCTCGTCCACCGTGCCCATCTCGCCGTCGACCACCACCTCGTCGCCGATCCGCACCATGTCGCCGAAGGCGATGGAGAGCCCCGCGAAGAGGTTGCCCAGCGTGGACTGGGCGGCGATGCCGGCCACGATGCCCAGCACCCCGGCCGAGGCGAGCATCGAGGTGCCCAGCGTCTTCATCGCGGGGAACTGCAGCAGGATCGCGGAGGCCGCGATGACCACGACCACCGCGGTGACCAGCCGCTGGATCAGGGTCAGCTGGGTCTTCACCCGCCGGGCGCGGGCCGGGTCGTGGGCCACCCCGGAGTACCGGACGGTGGACGTCTCGACCACGGCCGCGAGAATCCGCAGCGCGAGCCAGGCCGCGGCACCGATCAGGATGATGTGCAGCCAGAGGTTGACGGTCGGCTGGTGGTTGCGCGCGATGTCCGCGTACTCGTAGAAGCCGTTCAGCAGGCCGACGAAGATCACGGCCTGCAGGGGGACGCGTCCGCTCCGCAGCAGCCCCCACAGCGGTGTCTCGGGGTGCCGGGCGTCGATCCGGCGCAGCAGCCGGTCCGTGGCCCAGGCGACGGCGAACGCGAGCAGGATCGCGCCGCCGAAGACGATGATCGGCCGTAGCACGTTGTCCATGGCGCGGATGTCTCCTCGGGGATTGACGGGCTCTGCCGACCGTACCTGCCACCATGGGCGGGGCCCCGGGCGCGGAGGGGGTCACCGGCGCTATATGTGAGGGAAGTGACATCTTGGCCACCGTCGTGCTGTTCCACTCCGTCTACGGGCTGCGACCCGCCGTACACGCCGCCGCGGAGCGGCTGCGGGCCGCCGGGCACGACGTACACACCCCAGACCTGTTCGAGGGCCGCACCGCCGGGACCGTCGAGGAGGGCGGGAAGCTGAAGGACGAGATCGGGCGGGACGAGCTGTTGATGCGGGCCGTCACCGTCACGGCGCCGCTCTCGGAGCGGGGCCTGGTCTACGCGGGCTTCTCGCTCGGCGGGTCCATCGCGCAGAACCTCGCCTTCGCCGACGCCCGGGCGCGCGGACTGCTGCTCCTGCACGGCACCTCGGACATCGCCGAGGACGCCGCCGTCGACGAGCTTCCGGTGCAGTTGCACGTCGCCGACCCGGATGCCTTCGAGCCGCACGACTGGCTGAACGCCTGGTATCTGCGGATGCGGCGGGCGGGCGCGGACGTGGAGATCTACCGGTACGCCGGGGCCGGGCACCTGTTCACCGACGCGGGCCTGGACGACTACGACGAGGCGGCGGCAGAGGAGGTCTGGCGTACGGCGCTGGGCTTCCTCGACGGCCTTCGGTAGCCGCCGGGAGCCGGAGCGGCGGACAGCGCAGCCGCCGCCGCTCCGGGACCCGCGCGCGGACGGCTAGGCCCGCACGGGCCCGTCCGCCCTTTCGATGCGCTGGCTGCCCGAGAGGGTGCGGTAGGAACGCCGGACCTCGGCGGTGGCGTCGCGGTCCGTCTTGTCGGACAGGATGTAGTAGTCCATCTGGGCCCGTTCGGCGGTGACGTCGAGGACGCCGTAGCCGTGCGAGTCCATGTCGAGCCATTTCACATGCCGGTTGGCGGCCTGGACGGCGGCCTCGGCCACGGAGGAGATGGTGTCGGGGGCGACGTGGAGTATGTCGTCGAGATTGTCGGAGGTGACGGAGGTGACGACGAACTCGGTGGCCACCGGCGCCGCCAGCGGATAGGACGCCGCCTTGACCGGCACTTCGTTGGCGAAGGCCATGTGGATGTCGCCGGTGAGGAAGACCGTGTTGCCGATCTTCTGGTCGCGCAGATGGGTCAGCAGCTCACGCCGGTCGTCGGTGTAGCCGTCCCACTGGTCGACGTTGAGGGCGAGGCCCTCCTCGGGGATGCCCAGCAACTCCGCGAGTGGACCCAGCAGATGGGCGGGCACCGAGCCGAAAGCGATCGGCGAGATCATGACCGAGGTTCCGACCATCCGCCAGCGCGCGGTCGACGCGGACAGTCCGGCCTTCAGCCAGTCCAGCTGCTTGCGTCCGGTGAGGGTGCGATCCGGGTCGTCGATCACGTCGCCGTCGCCGATGGTCGCCTGCTTGTCGCGGAAGGAGCGCAGGTCGAGCAGGTGCAAGTCGGCGAGCTTGCCGAATCTGATGCGGCGGTAGGTGGTGCCCTCGGTGGAGGGCCGTACCGGCATCCACTCGAAGTACGCCTGCTTCGCGACCCGTACGCGCTCCGCCCAGTCACCCTCGTCGGGGGTGTGGTTCCCGGCGCCCCCGGACCAGGTGTCGTTGGCGAACTCGTGGTCGTCCCACATCGCGACGACTGGGTGCGCCCCGTGCATGGCCTGCAGGTCGGGGTCCATTTTGTGGTGGGCGTGCCGGAGGCGGTAGTCGGCGAGGGTGCGGATCTCGTGCGCGGGCTGTACCGCGCGGACGATGTTCCCGTCCAGGGGGTACTCGCCGCTGCCGTACTCGTAGATGTAGTCGCCGAGATGGAGGACCGCGTGCAGGTCCGTACGGGCGGCCAGGTGCCGGTAGGAGGCGAAGTAGCCGCCCTCGTAATGGGAGCACGAGACGACCCCGAGGCGGATGCTGTCGGCGGTGGCGTCCTCGGCGGGTGCCGTGCGGGTACGGCCGGCGGGGGAGCGGGCTTCGCCGGCGCCGAAGCGGAACCAGTAGGTGGTGGCGGGGCGCAGTCCGCGCACGTCCGCCTTGACGGTGTGGTCGGCGGCGGCCCCGGCCTCGGCGGTGCCGTGCGCGACGACCTCGGCGAAGTCCTTGTCCTCGGCGACCTCCCAGGTCACCGTGACGGGCCTCCCCTTGCCGGAGCCGGGCACCGCGTCCGGGGAGGGGGTGACGCGGGTCCACAGCAGGACGCCGTCGGGCAGCGGGTCACCGGAGGCGACGCCGTGCAGGAAGGCGGGGCCGTCGGCGGCGTGTGCGCTGGGTATGCCGCCCGCGAGCGGCAGCAGGGCCGCGGAGGCGGCGGTGGCCGCGACGACGGTGCGGCGACGGGGGTGCCCGGCCGGGGGTGTGGCGGTGGGGGCGGGAACATGTGGAGGCGTGGTGTGGGTTGTGGTCACAGAGTCTGATGTTACGCACAGGTAGCCCCAACGGGCAGGCCGCTCACAAGAGTTCGGCCGCCCGTTGGGGCATGTTCAGCCACCGCGTCGCCGGCTCCGGGGCCCGGCCCGTTACTCCTGCGGCTGTCCGCCCTGGCTGGGGATCTTGAGCTTCACGCCCAGCTTCTGCAGCTCCGCGGGGAGTTGCTGCTGCTGCACGTCCTTGCCGTCGATGCGGACGGTGGGCGTGCCCTGGACCTTGCCCTTGTTGAAGTCCGCGACCATCCCCAGCGCCCACTTGTCGTAGGTGCCGTCCTCGACGGCCTTCTTGAAGCCGCCGTTGTTCTTCAGCTCGGGAACGGTGTCGGCGACCTTGAGGAGGTAGGAGTCGTCGGCGAACTTGTCCTGGGACTCCTGCGGGTGATACTTGGCCGAGTACAGCTTCTCGTGGTAATCGCGGAAGGCTTCCTCGCTCACATTCAGCGACGCGCCCAGCGCGCTGATGGCGTTCTTGGAGCCCTCGCCACCGAGGTTGCCGTCGATCAGGTCGCCCAGATGGATCTTGAGCTTGTACTTCTTCTCGTCGGCACCCTTGGCGATGGCCGCGCCCATGCCCTGCTCGAACTGCGCGCATGCCGGGCACCGCATGTCCTCGTAGACGTCCATCGTCTTCTTGGCGCCGGCGCCTCCCAGCACGACGGTGGTGCCGTCCTTGCCCGAGGTGTTGGCGGGCTTGACGAGCTTCTGCTCCTTGGCCGCCTCCCAGCCGGTGGGTTCGTTCATCTTGGTGACGGCGTAACCGATGCCGGTGGCCACCGCGAGGACGCCGATGACCGAGGCGCCGACGATCAGCTGCCGCCGGACCCTGGCCTTCTTGGCCTCCCGCTCCCGCTCGGCCTGCAGCCGCTCGCGGGCGGCGCGCTTGGCTTCGTGGTTGTTGCGCTTGCTCATGGGTCTTCTCCGTGTATACATCGCGTCGGGTGTGGTGAGGTGGGCGGTCGCCGCCCCCTTGCTCGGTGCGGCGTCCGGTTCAGGCCGCGCGTGCGAGCGGTGGCGGTCCTCGACGGTGTACGGAGTGGGTGAGCAGCGGCAGGATGCGGGGCGCCACCACGGGCAGCGCGCCAACGGTACGCGCGGGCGGGCCGGCGGTGTACGGGCGGCGGCCCGCGGCGAAGGCGACCGACAGCGGCCGGAAA
>NZ_JBOHCV010000194.1:0-2069 GCF_050698815.1 Streptomyces sp. | reverse complement strand
CCGTGACGGCGAGCGCGATCTGGCGGCATAGCGCTCCGCGCCTCGCGTCGGCGGCCTGGGATCAGGCGTCGTCCTCGGCGCCGGCCCGACCGGTGTGAGCCCTCGCGTCCGCGTGGGCCCCGGTTCTGGCGCGACGGGCGGGCCCCAGCCAGCCGCAGGAGCAGGAGGCATGGCTGAAGGAGCCCCGCTCGCTGATCGCGGTCCGGTGTTCCCGCTGATCCGGGCCCGGACGCGTTCGATTTCGCACGTGACAACCGTACCGGCCCCGTGACGGTACGCCCCGGCCTCTCGTTAAGGGATCGAATCCCAGGAACAGAACGCTTGTTGGGGGCCGGCAGACGATGGTGGGGCAGTGGCACGGGCGACGGCACGCGTGGACCACTGCGGGCGCGGCAGCGGCCCTCGGTGCGGTGCTGCTGTCGGCGACGGGGTGCACGGAGAACGGCACGGCGGTCGCCAGCGACAAGTCCTCCAAGAGTCCGGGAGCGGTCGTACGTGAGGCCGCGAACGTGCTGGTGAGATACGGAACGTCGCGGACCCGTACCTCGATGACGATGGCGAGCGGCGGTACGCGGATCGCCGTGGACGGCGAGGGCCGGTTCGACTACCGGAAGCGGATCGGGCAGCTCACCGTCCGGTTGCCCGAGGGTGCCTCAGGCGCGCAGCCGGGCGAGCGCAGGCCGGTCAAGGAGATCGTCGTCCCCGAGGCCCTCTACATGAAGAACCGTGGCGCGGGCGTGCCGGCGGAGAAGTGGGTGCGCGTGGACACCACCTCCCTCGCCGACGGCAATCTGGTCTCGGGCGGGGTGACCGACCCGGTGAGCGCGGCGGAACTGCTGCGCGGTGCCCGGCACGTGACGTACGAGGGCGCGGGCACGGTGCGCGGCGAGCGCGTACGCCACTACCGGGGCCGGGTGGACCTGGACGCGGCGGCCCGGGTCGCGGCGCCGCGCTGGCGGGACCAGTTGGCGGCGGCGGCGAAAGGGTTCTCCCGCGCCACGGTCCCGTTTGACGCGTACATCGATGGGCAGGGGCGCCTGCGGAAGATTCGGCACCGGTTCACGTTCGTGGACGACGGTGCGCCGAGTGAGGCGGGTGGAGCGGTCGCCGTCTCGTCGACGACGTGGCTCTACGGCTTCGGCGTACCGGTGACCATCGCGATGCCCGAGGCCGGCGACATCTACGCAGGAAAGATCGCGCCGTTCTAGCGAGGGCCGCGGCGGTGGCCCGAAATGGTTCGGAAGTGCCATGCGCGGAGGGTGCGCCCGTCCCTACTGTGGGGACACACGAGGAGGTGGTGCGTGTGCCTGGTTGTGTGCCCGGCGTGCCCGGTCGCGGTTCGCGGGCTTCGGCTTCGGTCGTCCACGATCACGTGGCCCTCGCCGAGATCGAGCTGTGCGGCGAGTTGATGATCGCCGCTTCCGCGCCGGAGGCGGCGGGTGAGGAGCGGCTGAGCGCGGCGCGCATCGACGAGGTGCTGGGCACGGGCTCCGGGGACCGTGATCCGGACGAAGCCGTACGGGCCTCGGAGCGGCAGCCCGCCGCACCCGGCTGACCCGCGGGCCATCCGCTACGTGCGCAGCAGCCGGGCGATCGCCGCCGTGGCCTCTTCCACCTTGGCGTCCATCTCCGCGCCGCCCTCCTTCGCCGCGTGGGCCACGCAGTGCCGCAGATGCTCCTCGAGGAGTTGGAGGGCGAAGGCCTGGAGCGCCTTGGTGGAGGCCGAGACCTGGGTGAGGACGTCGATGCAGTAGACGTCCTCGTCGACCATCCGCTGCAGGCCGCGCACCTGGCCCTCGATCCGGCGCAGCCTGCGCAGGTGCTCCTCGCGACGATCGGCGTATGCGGGCATCGGTCCTCCTCGGGGAGCAGCCACGAACGTCGTCGATGATACCCGGTGGGGGTAAGCACGGATCGAGGTACGGGTGTTCGCACGGTGATCGATTCCCGGCCGCCCGTCACCCGTGAAGGGGCGTGCGGCCGACCCCGACGGTAGGTAACGTCTTGGTCACGGGCACAGGCAGTGGCCGCGCGGCGAGTGCGCCTGTCGGACGTGCGTCGCCCGACGT
>NZ_JBOHCV010000193.1:0-1967 GCF_050698815.1 Streptomyces sp. | reverse complement strand
TCCGGGACGCCGTAGGAGCCGTCCGAGGGGATGCCCATCGAGGTCCAGTCGCCGGCCGGGGTGCCGTTGACCCAGGTGTGGACGTGGTCGACGGCGGCGTTGGCGGCGGAGGCCGCGGAGGAGGCGCCGCGGGCCTCGATGATGGCGGCGCCGCGCTTGGCGACGGTCGGGATGAAGTCCTCGGCCAGCCACTTCTCGTCGTTCACCGTCTCGGCCGCGTTCTTGCCGCCGACCTCGGCGTGGAAGATGTCCGGGTACTGGGTGGCCGAGTGGTTGCCCCAGATCGTCAGCTTCTTGATGTCGGAGACCTGCGAGCCGGTCTTCTTGGCGAGCTGGGTCAGCGCGCGGTTGTGGTCGAGGCGGGTCATCGCCGTGAAGCGCCCGGCCGGCACGTCCGGGGCCGAGGCCTGGGCGATGAGCGCGTTCGTGTTCGCGGGGTTGCCGACGACGAGGATCTTGACGTCGTCCGCCGCGTGGTCGTTGATGGCCTTGCCCTGCGGCTTGAAGATGCCGCCGTTGGCCTCGAGCAGGTCGCCGCGCTCCATGCCCTTGGTGCGGGGGCGGGCGCCGACGAGCAGGCCGACGTTCGTGCCGTCGAAGGCGACGTTCGGGTCGTCGGTGATGTCGATGCCGTGCAGCAGCGGGAAGGCGCAGTCGTCGAGCTCCATCGCGGTGCCCTCGGCCGCCTTCAGGGCCGGCGTGATCTCCAGCAGCCGGAGCTTGACCGGCACGTCCGCGCCGAGCAGCTGGCCGGAGGCGATACGGAAGAGCAGCGCGTAGCCGATCTGGCCGGCCGCTCCGGTGACGGTGACATTGACAGGGGTGCGGGTCATGGCGGTCTCCGTAGTACCTGGCGGTGGCGATGGGCCGTCCCCAGGTGAAGCCGGAGGGAACGCGCCCTGCCCTGTTCGGGAGTCTCTCTACATCAAGAGACCCGTCGCCAGGCTATCCGACGTGTCGTACGCGTCGGCAGCCGCCCGCGCGAGGAGGGGTACCGCGCGGGCGGCCAACCGAACGGTGCCAGCCCGTGGGGGGTTGTCGTACCGACGCCTTCCCGGGATCACGCGCGCCATGCATGCGCATTCATTCGAGTTGCCAAGTGCCGCCGGATGGCCGGATGTTGATGCTCGGGGGCTGGTCGAGGCGGCCGGCATGCGGTGTGGTCATGGGCGTGGTCAAGGGCTGCCCGTGGCGGTCGGCGCGGCGGCGGATTCGGTGGGGTCCGCGTCCGCCGCGTCCGTACAGCCCGTGGTGCCCGTCACCAGAGTGGCGCAGGCACGGGCCTCGGTGGAGGTGGTGACCCCGACCATCTCCGTGTAGGCGTCGTTCGTCGTGTCGACCTCGTCGCTCGCCGACTCTCCCGCCGCGCTGATCTTCAGGCCGTCGCCCTGTGCCGCTCCGGTTATACGGCCCCACGCGGCCCGGCAGAGCTTGCTGTAGCGCACCTCGACCACGCTCTCGCCGATCGAGGCCGAGGCGGCGGTCTTGACGTGCTGGCCGCCGCAGCCCATCTTCTCCGGGTCCTTGCCCGTGCAGTCCTTGCCCTGGCACTTCACGCCCGCGGGCAGGTCGGCGGCAGCGCTGGTCGGCGACGGTGACGGCGAGGCGGCGGTCTTGTCGCCGCCGCCGGGCAGGCCGAAAACCACGGCGGCCAGCACGATGACCGCCAGCCCGCCGGCGACGCCCGTGAGGAGCATCACGGCGCGGCGTTTGCGGGAGGCGGGTCTCGGGTCAGGGGCGGGGCCGGGGTCGGGGCTGTCGGGAGCCGTTTCCGGGCCGGCGCCGCCCGTACCGGCGGCACTGCCCGTACCGCCCGTACGGGGTATCTCAGCTTCACCGCGCTGCCGGCCGGCCACCGCGGAGGCGGCCTCACGGGCGGCCCCCCAGGAGTCGGGGTCGATGCGCGGCTCGCCTGGCGCGCCCTGGCCTGGCAGCGGGCGGGGGCGGAGGACGGCCGTGTCGTCGTC
>NZ_JBOHCV010000192.1:0-14220 GCF_050698815.1 Streptomyces sp. | reverse complement strand
AAGCGGCCTGGCGGGCGGCGAGGCGGGTGATCTGGCCGGTGCCGCATCCGATGTCGAGCACGTGGTCGTGCTTGCCGATCGCGGCTGCTTCGAGCAGTGCCTCGTTGAATCCGCCGCTCAACGCGTCATAGCGGTCGGGGTTGTTGACCCAGTGCGCTCCCTCGTCACCGTTCCACGCCTCTGCTTGCTGGGTGTTGGCGATCAGTTTCATGGACGCTCCGCGGTTCCGGACTCAGGTGCAACTGGACGCCTCTGTAAAGAGAGTTGCACACGTGAGTGAACGACGGACCTGTCCACCGGTCACGGTGGGCCCGGGTATGCGGGGCTCGTTCCGCGTCGACGGCACGGACAGCGGGCGGAGTCAGACTCCGATCAGCTCGAACGCTATCGCCGGGGTGCCACCGAATCGCTCGCCGAACGTCCGTACCTTCTTTTCCAGGAACGCGCGGGCGTCGGCCATGGGATGGTCCGGGCCCAGATAGTCCAGGTACGACCGGTGGGCCTCCAGTGCGGCCACACCCTGGTCCAGGAATCCCGTCACGTCGACGGCGTGACCGGCGAGCGGTGACCCGCCGACAGCGGCGTACCGCACGCCTTTCCAGGGCTCCAGCCCCGCTTCGGCGAGCTCGGGGAACACCCATCGGTTGCCGGCGTCGCCCGCCGCGTCCAGCAGGGCGCGGCCCACATGGCGGTGGTCCGGCGAATTCCAGTCGCCGCTCCGCCACCGCTCGTGGAAGTTGAGCGTGACCAGGATCTCCGGACGGTGGCGGCGGATGGCGGCGGCGATGTCGCGGCGCAACGACAGTCCGTACTCGATAGAGCCGTCCTGGTGGTCGAGGAACTCGACCTCCTTCACGCCGACGAGGCCGGCGGCCTGCAGCTCCTCCTGCTCCCGGATGCGTGCCGCGTCCCGGGGCTCCATGGTGTCCATGCCGGCCTGACCGCGGGTCACCATCACGTAGACCACCTCGCGGCCCGCGGCGGTCCAGGCCGCCACGGCACACGCCGGGCCGTACTCCAGGTCGTCGGGGTGGGCCACGACTGCCAGCGCGCGCTGCCAGTCCTCGGGCATCGGGGCGTACGGTTCAGCCACCGGCGGTTCAGCCGTTCTCATCGGCAGGGGCGGCCCCTGCGGGCTCGTAGTCCGCGTGGTCGATGCCGCGCTCCCAGGCGGCGTTGAACGCGTCGGTGCACATCTTCGCCACGGCCGAGTCCTCGGTCAGCTCGTGCGGGCCCCACGAGCCGTCGCCCGCGAAGTGCGTGAAGCGGACCAGCCGGCCATCGAACACCCAGAAGTCGTTGCCCGGAAACAGCAGGTCGGACACCTGACGGCGGGGCAGCCAGCGCACCTTCTCGCCGGCGGGGACGTTGACGATGGTCGTCGTCTCCCACTCGTAGCGGATGAAGTCCGTGACCGGCTCCGAGACGATCCGCAGCCGCCGCCAGTCGACACCGCGGTTCACGGTCTCCTGCACGAGCTCGACCCAGTCGAGGTGCCGGTCGTACTCGATCGGCTTGCCGGCCTGCCAGTCCACGAAAACCGCACCTTGCGGGGTGTACATGTCGCGCATCTCAAGATGGATCGCCGAGTGCTGTGCCTGGGAGATCAGTTCCTTGAACGCGGGGAGATTACTGGACATGCTGTCTCCTCTGGGCGAGCCGGATCCGAACGGCCGGGTCGGGGTTCATTGTTGCGGCGTGGCGGCGCGCGCGGCGCCTTGCAGATTGCTCTCTCCGGAATCGGAGACGCGGGTGCGCACGGCCCAGCGCACGACCGGACCGCTGAGCGCCAGCGAGACCATGAAGAGGGCGGTGAGCAGCAGCCAGCCGGCCAGTCCGAGACTGTCCGGCACGGTCGTCACCAGGACGGGGCCCGCGATCACCGCCAGGGCGTCGCCGGTGGCGAAGACCCCGCCGTACTGGCCCTGGGCGTTCTCGGGCGCCAACTCGTACCGCAGGCCCCAGCGGGCCGCCTCCCCCCAGATCTCGCCGAGCGTGAAGAGCACGGTGGCGACGGCGAGCACCGCGGCAGCGGCCCACCCCGGGATGCCGCCGGAGAGACCGGCGACCGCGCACGCGACGGCGAGAACCAGGAACGTCCATCGCTGCAGGCGGCTCGCGCCGGGCACCGTGTCGGCGTCACGGGCGACATACACCTGCAGGAACACGACCATCAGCGTGTTGATGAGCATCAGCCACGCCGCCATCGCCCGCGGCGCGTCGGTATGGGTCACCAGCCACAGCGGTATGCCGAGCGCCAGCACCGTCGGACCGATCCTGGCCAGCCCCGACACCTGGGCGACCAGGATGTACGGCACGTCCCGCACCGCCGAGGGCCCGCCCTTCAGGCGCGGCCGCTTGGGCTGCCGGGGCACGTGGGGCAACCGCGTGTACAGGCCGGACACGATCACCATCGCCGCCGCGTTGCCCCAGAACAGAGCCAGGTAGACGTCAGGCGAGTCGACGGCGATCACGAAGCCGGCCGCCAACGAGGCCAGTGCGAAACCCCCGTTGAACACGGACCGCATGTAGGCCGACAGTTTCACCCGCCCCTCCCTGCCCATGACCCCCGACACCAGTGCGCCGCGCGCCACATGGCCGGTCTGCTCGGCGGCGCCCAGCAACGCCGCCATGAGCACGTACGTGGCGAACGAGTCGACGAACACCGCTGAGATCAGCATCGCCGCCTTGCACAGCGCGAGCACGGCGGTCGTGCCGCGCGGCCCGAAACGGTCGGCGATGAAGCCGACCGGGACGCCCAGCACGAGGGCCATCACGCCGGCCACCGACAGGCCGATGCCCACCTGCCCCGGGGACAGTCCCACCACCCGGACGAAGTAGACGGCGCCGCCCGTCATGTACAAGCCGTTGCCGAGACTCGCCACAGCGGTGCACAGAACAAGGAGCCGCCCCGGTCCAGGGTCCGGCAGCAGTTTGGACCAGAACGATGTACGGCCCTGCTGAATCCGTTGCTCGGAATCGGTCATGTGGAGGCTCCCGCCCCAGGAGTGGATTGACGTCCTGTCAGGACGCGGGAATAATCGAAAATCCCATGCCGGGTGCGTCGAAAGGGACTTCCATGCAGCATTCGTTCGTCCCGATCGGTACCGTCCGCGGATCGCGCCAGGAGTCTGTTCAGGACAACTGGGGAAGCGTCGAATGCCGGATCGAAATCGACCCGGAGGAATTGGAAGCCGATGCGACGCTCGGACTGCGGGATTACTCTCATATCGAGGTCGTGTTCACCTTTCATCGGGCCGATCGCGTATGCCGGGGTACGCAGCATCCCCGCGGAAACCCGTCGTGGCCCCGAGTGGGCGTACTCGCCCAGCGCGCTCCGAACCGGCCCAATCACATCGGCATCACCGTCTGCGAATTGGTGGCGGTCGAGGGGCTCACGCTCTCGGTCCGCGGTCTCGACGCCCTTGACGGCAGCCCGGTGCTCGACGTCAAGCCGTATCTCCCGGATTTCGCACCGCGCGGGGAGATCCGTGAGCCGCAGTGGTCCCGCGAATTGATGAGCGATTACTTCTGAGAAGCTCACCCCCTCCACCGCCGGCCCATCGGATCGGCGGGCACGCGAGCGACCATGTCGGCGCGCCCGGAGGCGATCAGCGTGTTGATCTCGTCTGCCGAAAGGTCCTCCGCCGGGAGCAGCACCACGGGAAGGGCTCCGGCGGATGCCAGCTCCTCGGCGCGCCTGGTGCGGGCGATGCGGCCCGTGCCCGGCTGGGAGGGTACGGCGAGGAAGTCGAAGCCCCGGGCCGCGGCATCGGCCGCAACGGTGTCCGCAGCCCCGGCCGTCGACTCGTCCGCGGCGGGCAACGCCAGGACCAGCAGCCCCACCGCGCGGGCACCCGCGGTCCGCAACGCGCCCGGATCCGCGGTGCCGTCCGTGACCGGGCACCGAACGGCACCGTCCGTCGTGCGCAGGACCAGTCCGGCAGGCTTCTCAACGGAGCCGTCCGTCTCCGCGACACGGTCCTCCAGCGTGAGGCCCCCGATCGTGAGCGGCACGTCACGGGGCTCGGCATCGGTCGTACGGCCCGCGAGCCGGGACACGGTCTGTGCCACGAACTCCGGGTCGCGGTCGCGCAGTCGGTCGAAGGTGTTCAGCGGTCTCCGGCTGCGCAGAGCGAACACCGTGCGGTGCCCGTTCGTCCGGCCGCGGCGGCAGAGCGTCTCGAACCACTCCACACTCTCCCCGGCCTCCGCCTGCGCCGCTGCGATCACCGGTTGCCGCGCTCGCCCGTACATCTCGAGCGCCTCGGGAACCGTGGTCCCGCCGGCGAGCGCACCGGCGAGGCAGAACGCGTCGTCGATCGCGAGCGAAGTTCCCGACCCGGTCGAGAAATGCACGGTGTGCGCCGCGTCGCCGATGAGCACGGAACACCCCTCGTGCCAGCGCTCGTTGACGATCGTGCGGAACGACTGCCAGCCCGCGGTCTGGGCATACAGCGGCGCACCGCGCAGTTCGTCGGCGAAGATCGCGGCGAGCTCCTTCTCGATCTCGGGGAGCGGCCGGTCGCCCAGCCCGTGCCGGATGAGGGTGGCGGGGTCCGCCTCGACGATGAACGTGCTCTCGTCGGCGGCGTGCGGATAGGAGTGCACGATCAGCAGCCCCGGGCGGATGTCCTTGAGCACGAACGACGGCTCGAGCACGACCGGAGCGGCGGCCCACAGGAACCTGGTCCGCCCGGCGGTGACGGTCGTGCCGAACGCCTCAGGCCGGGAGCGGCGCAGCCGGCTGCCCGCCCCGTCGGCGAGAACGATCACGTCGGGCGCGTCCTGACCCTGCGGTATCGAGGTGACCGGCCGGCGGATCAGCCGCACCCGCGGCAAGTCGGCCGCCAGTCCGCGCACATGGCTGTGGAAGGTCCGGCGACGCAGCCCCACCATGCCGTAGGCACCCGACCAGATGCGCTCGTCGCCGCACAGTGTCAGCGTGCGGTTCCAGGTGCCCCTGGCCGTCGCCGGCAGCGCGAAGGCGTCCGGGAAGACACGCTGGACGTGATCCATGAAGTCGGTGGACATGACGATTCCGGCGCCCGGTCCCCGGCTGTCCTGGTCGTAGAGATCGATGGTGACGTCCGGTCGCAGGCGCGAGAGTTCCAGGGTGAAGAACGCCCCCGCTGCCCCCGCCCCGACGACCGCTACATGACGCAGCGGCCGACCGGTCATCGAGGCGACCCGTCCCAGTGGAAACGTTCGCCGCGCTCGATCGCCGCGCCCCGCGACGCCGCCATCATCTCGCCGCTGGCCACCTTCATGATGGTCTTGAACTCACCGAACTCGGGCTCCGGAGCGTCCAGTTCGGCGCCAGCCCTGGCCATCAGCTCCAGCCAGCGCAGCCGGTGCTCCCGCGCGATGAGGAAGTGGCCGTGCGCCTGGTGCAGTCGCGGCTCCCAGGCCGCGGTCAGGTCGTTGTCGCCGTACATCCGGATGAAGTGCCCGGCGAGGCGCTCGGCGTGCATCGCCCAGTCGGTCACCTGGAACAGCGGTGCCAGTACCTCGTCCTCGGCGACGAGCTCGTAGAACCGGGCGGTCAGAGCCCGGAAGAACGGCTCGCCGCCGATCGCGGCGTAGAAGTCCTCGACCTTCCGGTCGACCTGCGACGGGGTCATCCGGTCACCCGGCTTGAGCCCCTGGTCGGCGACGAGCAGGACCTTGCCGTCGTGTGGTGGTACCGGTTGTGGCGGCACGGACGTCTCCTCTTCAGTCGAGCAACAGTGCGGCCGCGGACAGCGTGTTGACCGTGCATCCACGGAGCTTCTTCGCCTGGAGCGTGCCGAGGCCGTAGGCCATCGACGTGATGCCCATCCGGGGCGCCAGCTCGGCAGGCCGGTAGAACATCGTGGCGAAGTACGTGAACGAGGCGTCCGGGTGGTCGTAGTCGGTACCGCTCATCAGCACCGTCCACTGCGATCCGTCGCGGATCAGGATGCTGAAGGAGAGGAGGGCGTCGTCCTGCCGCGCCTCCACCACCATGACGTTCTGAGGGCCGAAGTGCTCGCGGAGGTGCCGCAGCGAGCCGGCCTCACGCTCGGCGTCCGGGGTCCCGCCGTACTTGGTCACGATCTGCGCGCGCAGCCGGACCAGTTCCGGCTCCCGGTCCCCGACGGTGCGCTCGCTGATCACCACTCCGCGGAGCCCGATGTCCCGCAGTTCACGGCGCACGGCGAAGCGGCGGTTGCGCGACAGTCCGGCCACGTATCCGTCGAAGTCCGACCAGGTGACGTCCAGGTCGCAGCGGTCGACCATGGGCACCACGTCGAAACCGCGGGTGCGCAGGGCATCCAGGAACTCTGGAAAGTCGGGCCGCAGGAACAGCCCCGCGATGCTGCGCATGCCCTGTTCCCGGCACCAGCCGACGAGACCGTCGACGTACGCGCGCACCGCGACGGGATCGTGCGCGCCCGGCCCGACCGGGGCGGTCTCGTAGTTCGGGAACATCAACAGGCAGCACGGAAAGACCTCTTCGGGTGAGAGCCCCCGCCAAGGGTGTGGTCCGTGCTCGGCCACGCCCTCGTCGGCGGACCCGCCGGAGAGCACTCGGTGGGGATCGAACCGCACATGGCCGGTCGGCCGGTCGACGGGAGCGCCGACGAGCGCCACCGACGGTCCCCCGTCGCCGGAGAGCTCCAGCGTGTGCGCGCCCCCGGGGATGCGTCCCTCGGCGAGGGTGATCCAGCGCCGGCTCAGCGTCGCTGGGGCGCCGACCCCGAGGTAGTCGTTCCAGTCGTCCGCCACTCCGGTCCGCACCGTGAAGGTGCCGGGGAAGGGCGGCACGGCGGCAGCGCCTGCCGGCGGATCGTCCGTCTGCGTCACGGCGGTCATTCCTTCGGTTGTCCATGGGCCGCCTGCGTCTCCGACGCAAGGCCCGGGTGTGCCGGGCCTTGCGCCGAGCCCGAGGTGGTCAGTCGCACGGAGTGCGATCAGACCTCAGCCACGGGGCTTCAGACAGCGGCCCGGTCCCAGACCTTCAGCTGGTCCAGCTCGTCCCAGACCTTCAGCTCGTCCCAGACCTTGAGCTCGTCCAGCTCGTCCCAGACCTTCAGCTGATCCCAGACCTTGAGCTGGTCCCAGACCTTCAACTGGTCCAGCTCGTCCCAGACCTTCAGCTCGTCCCAGACCTTGAGCTGGTCCCAGACCTTCAGCTGGTCCCAGACCGGACGTGCTGTGACGTGCGTATCGTGCATGTCGTGTCCTTCCGGAGAGTGCGGTAGTCCGGTCCACTCCAGGAATCACCGCCTCAACCGTGGGCCGGTGGCACACGCCGCAGGCGCTCGGGGAGCAAGCCGCTCACGAAGAGATGAACCATTCCTGGCCATGACCGGCGAGGGCTTCGCTTCCACCCCCGATGCGGTGAGTTTTACAGAGGGACCGACGCACGTCTTCTCCCAGATTGCCCGGATGTAGGGGAACCGCGGACCGGGAGGCGCGTGGGACGTCAGGCCGCTCCGGCTTCGAGGGCGAGGACGACGTTGTGGCCTCCGAAGGCGAACGAGTTGGAGAGGGCGGTGGTGAGCGGAGCCGGTCTCGGTTCCGCTCCCACCACGTCCAGGCCGAGTTCGGGGTCCACCACGTCCAGGTTGACGGTCGGTGGCACGAGCCCGTGCAGAAGTGCCTCCACACACACCACCGCCTCCACGGCGCCGGCCGCTCCCAGGCTGTGGCCGGTCATCGACTTGGTCGAGGAGACCGGTACCCGTCCGGCGGCCTCCCCCAGGACGGCCCGCAGCGCCCTCGCCTCCGAGGCGTCGTTGTACCGCGTCCCCGTGCCGTGCGCGTTGACGTACGAGACGCGCGAGGCCGCCCAGCCGGCCGAACGCAGGGCCCCGCGCATCGCGCGCGCGGCCCCCGCCCCCTCCGGGTGGGGGCTGGTCACGTGGTGGGCATCGGACGAACGCCCGTAGCCGCTCAGCGTGGCCAGCACATCGGCGCCCCGGGCACGCGCGTGCTCCTCCGATTCGAGGACCAGCACGGCCGCTCCCTCCGCGAGCACGAAGCCGGCCCGGTCGGCGCTGAACGGACGACTGGCGTGCTCGGGCCTCTCGTTGAGCGTGGACAGCGCCTTCGTCCTGGCGAAACCGCCGACCAGAAGGGGGGTGACCGGAGCCTCGGCGCCACCGGCCAGGACCACGTCGGCCTCGCCGGAGACGATCATCTGGTGGGCGCCGATCAGGGCCTCGCCGCCGGATGCGCAGGCCGTCACCACGGACGTGCTGGGGCCGGTGATGCCGTGCGCGAGAGCGGTGTGGGAGGCGGCGCTGTTGGCCATCGACATGACGACGGACCGCGCCCCGATCCGGTTCGGTCCCGCCGTCTCCAGCAGGCGGGCGTTCGTCTCCCAGCTGCTCGCTCCGCCCGCGCCCGTGCCCAGCACCACGCCCACGCGGTCCCGGTCCTCGGCCGAGAGGTCCAGCGAGGCGTCCTCCAGGGCGAGCCGGGCCGCCGCGAGCGCGAGGTGGGTGCACCGGTCGGTGGACAGCTCCTCGCGCCGGCTGGGGGCGAGAGCTCCGGGGAGGTCCACCTCTCCGGCGATGCGTACCGGGAGTCCGGTCGCGTCGAACCGGGTGATGGGACGGATGCCGCTGACCCCTTTGAGCTGTGCCTGCCAGAACTCGTGCCGGCCGACGCCGATCGGCGTGACCGGCCCGAGGCCGGTGACGACCACCCGCCGCCCGGTCACTCCCCTGCTCCGGTCCCGTGTTCGGAGAGGTAGTCGACGACATCCCCGATCGTGGTCATCGCGAGGGCCGTCCCGTCCTCGACGGGTTCACCGGTCTCGGCTTCCACGATCGTGAGCAGTTCCACCATGTCGAGGGAGTCGAGGCCGAGGTCCTGCTTGAACCTGGCCTCCAGGGTGATCTCTTCGGGGAGAAGGCCGAGCCTTTCCTCCAGCATGGCCGTCACCCGTTCCAGGATCGCGCCGGTGGAAGTGATTCCTGTGGTCACAGTGGTCATCCTTCGTCGAGGGTCGGGGCCCCCGCTGCCCGGACGCCGATGACGTCCGCGTGCAGGGCGAGGTCGTGGCAGACCGCGCCGACCGCCGTGACGAACCGGTCGGCCTGTGCGGTGGTCAGCGAGAGCGGAGGCTGGATGCGCAGCACCCTGTTGCGGTTCGCCGTGACGAACGTGAGGATCCGGTGGTCGCGGGCGAGCTGTCCGGCGAAGCGCAGGCACATCAGGTCGCCCAGCGAGGACTCCAGAACCTCGCCCGCCCGGCTCATCGCCGTGCGTACGTCTTCGGGCAGCCAGTCGACGAGGGTGCGGAGGTCGCCGGGCAGCCGGGTGAGCAGTTCGTCGGCCAGAGCACCCGCGGCGCCGGAGAAGTCGCCGTCGAACTCGATGGCGTTCATCAGACCGATGCCGCGCACCTCGCGGACGAATCGGTACGGTTCGCAGACCGCGCGCAGGGAGGTGCGCAGGTACGCCCCGGTGTCGCGGGCCCGCTCGGGCAGCTTCTCCGCCTCCAGGACGTCCAGCGTGGCGAGGGCCGCGGTGGCCGCGAGATTGCCGCCGCCGAAGGTGGAGGAGTGGAGCATGGCACGGTCACTGCTGCCGTAGGCGGCGTCCCAGAGACCGGCCCGGACCAGGGTGGCGGCGATCGGGACGAGGCCGCCGGAGAGCGACTTCGCCAGGCAGACGACGTCGGGCCGCAGGCCGTCGTGCTCAGCGGCGAACATGGCGCCGGTCCGGCCCAGGCCTGTCTGGATCTCGTCGAGGACGAAGACGGCTCCGGCCCGGGCGCACAGACGTTGCGCCTCCAGCAGGTAGCCCGGTGGCGGCAGCACGACGCCGCCCTCGCCCTGCACCGGTTCGACGATGAAGGCCGCGGCACCGTCGATGACAGCCGCGAGAGCGTCGGCGTCCCCGTACGGGACACCCACGACATCACCCACCAGGGGGGCGAACGGGGTGCGGTGCGTGTCCCGCCCGGTGACGGACAGGGCTCCCAGCGTCTTGCCGTGGTAGCTGTTGTCGGCATGGACCAGCCGGGTGCGGCCGGTGGCCGCGCGGGCGAGCTTCAACGCCGCTTCGACCGCCTCCGTGCCGGAGTTGCTGAAGAAGACACGTTCCAGCCCGCCCGGTGACACCGCGCTGAGCCGCTCCGCCAGCTCGGCCGTCTGCACCGGCATGGAGATGTACTGGGCGAAGGTGGGCGCGCCCAGGTCCAGGAAGCCGCGCAGCCGGGCGACCACATCCGGATGGTTGTGGCCCAGGCCGAGAGCGCCGTAGCCGGCGACGAAGTCCAGGTACTCGGCCCCGTCGGCGGTGGTGAGCACGCACCCCTCGGCCCGGGTGAAGACCCGGTCCATGCCGTGGGCGGCGAACAGCCTCGCCATCGGCGGGTTGACGTGGTCACGGAAGCGCCGCCTGGTCTTCGCGGTGATGTCCCGCGTCGGGACGGTACGGGACCGCGGGCTGTGGTGGACGCCCAGCCGGGCGATGTCGTCGTCCGCCAGGGCGCGCCCGAAGGTGGCGAGCGGCTTCGGCAGGAAGCCGTGCCGCGCTGCGAGCGCGCCGATCCGCCGTACCCCCTCCACATCGATCCGGCGGCCGAGGGACCAGCACTCGGCGCGGCCCTCCAGGGCCAGCACGATGGTCTCCGCGAGGCAGCCGTTGAGCTGCTGGGTGGGTCCCGGCATGCTGCCGTCGCCGACCACGACACCCTCGACCGCGCTGACGAGCCCGCCGTCGACGACCAGTACGTCCCGGCTCGGCGGCGCCGACGGCGCATCCCGCGGCAGGGCGACGTCCACGACCACCGAGCCGGGATGCAGCCGGCCGGTGTCGATGACGCCACCGGACGAGGACGCGGCCACGTAGAGACGGGGGGCCGCGTAGCACTCCGAGACGTCCTCGCGCAGGGTCACCCGTGCGTGGTCGGCCGGCTCGAGATAGCTGAGCAGGGCGGAAGGGGAACGGCGGCTGCGGCGGGTGACCAGTTCCAGCCGGAACCCGTCGGCGAGCAGCAGCCGGGCCACGGCGAGCGCGATCGAGCCGGGGTAGCCGACGACCACGACCGGGGTGTCCTCGGCCGGCAGGGCGAGGAGCTGTGCGCAGGCGAGGAGGGACTGGTGAGCGGCATAGGTGGTGAGGGAGTTGCCGCTGGTCACGGGTACGTCGACCTGAGCCGCCGTCCAGAGTCCGCGGTCGCCGACGATCGAGGTGGCACCGCCGAGGCCGACGATGTCCGCGCCCGCGTCCCGCAGTGCCGTCACCTCGCCGGCCACCAACTCCCGGGCGGCGGTGGGCCGTCGCAGGATCTGTTCCGCGGTGTGGGCGAGACCGCGGATCTCGCCGTCGCACCGGCCGCCGGTGAGCGAGGTGACGGAGCCGAGCATCGGCAGCGGGACGTGGAGACGGGGGCCGGGGGCGCGTACGGTGCCCCGGTGGTCGTCCAGGAGCCGGCCGAGGAGATCGAGGCCGCGCACCTGGTTGCGGTGGGCCGGGCTGACGGCGTGGGCCAGGAAGCCGAACTTCACCGGAGCTCTCCTTGAGTGTGAGCGGCCCCGTGCGCCGGGGCGGGCGTCAGCGTCCGGAACGAATGCGTGCCGGCGCGGTGGGCCGGCGGGCCATGTCGAAGGTCAGCTCGGGGAGCCGGTCGCGCTGCCAGCCCAGGGAGGACAGCAGGCTCAGCCCGTCTCCCTCGTTGTTGTGGGCCATCGGCACGGAGTAGAGGTCGACGGTGGACGGCCGGCGCAGCCGGTCCACGAGTTCGCCGGGGTCGACGTCGGTGAGGAGACGATGGCTGACGGTCAGCTCCCCGAAGGTGCGCTCCCAGTCCTCGTCCAGGAGATGCAGGACCTGCGTCTGGCGGCCCGCCCCGCCTGCCTGGCGGCCCTCCCGGTAGGTGCGGATCACCGAGTGCCCGCCGTCGATGAGCCGGAAGACGCTCAGATTCCCCGCGATCCGGTGTCCGTTGACGCTCACCTCCTGCACCAGCGTGGGCACGATGTCGGGCACCAGGGCGGCGGCTCCGTCCCCCACGAAGGCGAGGACGTTGCCGTCCCGGGTCAGCGCCACCGCGGGCACCGCCTGGAGGGCGTCTCCCATCAGGGCCCGTCCGTACCAGCCGGAGAATCCCGGCCCGGTGCGCGGCAGGTTGCGGATGGCGGAGAGCCCGCCCCGCCCGACGTCGAAGATGCCGGTGTAGGTGTACCCGTGGTCGGTGATCAGGGTTTCGAGGACCGTGCCGAGGCGGTCGAAGAAGTAGTTGGGGCTCATCGGGACCAAGGGCAGGGTGTGCACGATGTCGGAGGCGCTGTCCCGGCTCTCCCTGATGGCGCGCGCCCGTCGCGACCGCAGCGGTTCGGCGACGTCGAGCCGCCGGTGCACCTCGCGCAGGAACTCCGGTCCGTCACACCTCAGCCGGTGGTCGGCGAAGGGCGCCAGGTGCTCCTCCTCCCGCGTGACCTGCACGATGCGCAGCGAGCCGGCGAGTGCCCGGGGGGAGAAGGGCGTCGCGGCCTCCGTGATCCTGCTCTTGAGGAAGAACAGGCACTGCTCGTCCCGCGGCCGGAGCCGGCCGGCGTGGTGCAGGAAGTCGTGGATACGGTCCGAGTAGCCGTAGACGCCGAGTGTGCCGAGGTACTCCGGTACGACTCGGCCATCCCGGTAGCGGGCGACCGAGCCTGGACGAGTGAGCGAGTCGGCGAGGGCGATCCCGGCCCGGGCCGCGATGTCGTGGACGAGTTCGCGCTCCGCGGTGCCGAGGCTGCCGCACTGCCAAAGAAGCCTGTCCGGACCGTGGTTGACGATCTCCATTACCGGCGCCATGGAGTCCTCGCGGACGGTGAGCCGTGCGCGGGGCGCGGTTTCCCGGGCGGGCCGGGAGGCCGGCCCGGCGCCGGACCCGGCGGGGTGCCGCGCGGGTGCCGTCCGCGCGGATGCCGTACGCGCCTGGGCCGGCCTTGTGCTCAGTACTTCCGGCGTGGCCAGCAGCACTACCGGGCCACGGTCGGCCTCGTAGGCCGTGAACGCCTCGCCCAGCCGGTCCGTCAGCCGCTCGGGGTCGTCGAGATAGAGGAACGGGATGCCCTTGGCCCGCAGTACCTCTCTGGTGTCCTCCGCGCCGTGCACGGTGCCCTGGAACGGAAACCACGCGTCCTGCGGCGAGTCGGCGCAGACGATGAATCCCCGGGCGCGCGCGTCCCGGAGATTGGCCAGAGTGCCGCGGAACTCGTCGACCATCCCGCTGGTGACCACGATCAGGAAGGGCGCCTCGTCCAGCTGCCACCGGGCCAGTGCCCCGCAGGCCAGGCCGTGTTCGCTCGGACCGCGCAGCACCGGGTTGCCGCCGCGCCCCGCATGCGCCTCCAGGTCCGCGATCAGGCCGGACACCACCGAGCCGGTGTAGTAGTGCAGGCCCCAGCCGGAGCCGGCCCGCTCGTCCAGGAAACCGGCCAGCTCGTCGCAGAGCAGCGCGGGCGCGCTGGGGGCGGCGCCGCGCAGAGCGGATCCGCTGTAGCCGAGCTGTACGTAGTCGGTGAACGCGCAGATGACGTCGGCCGCCAGGACCCAGGGCAGGGCGGGCAGTTGCCGCCGGGTGTAGGGGTGCGCCAGCAGTGCGGGACCCAGGGGTGCCTCGTCGTAGACGAAGACCGTGTAGGGGCTGAACTCGCGCCGCACGTCCGCGGTCAGCGCCTCGCGCAGCTCAGCGAGTCCCGCGCCGAGGCCGCCGTCGTCCCGCGGCGCCGCTGGTACGCCGTCGGGCCCGGCGCTGACCAGGACGAGAGCCAGCACGTCGTCGCCGTCGCGCCGCTCGTCAGCCGTCAGCAGTCGCAGTTCATGTGCGGCGGCGGTGAAGTCTTCGGCGCCGACCAGCCGGATCTCGGCGTCGGGCACCGCACGGTCCAGGAACCTGCGGGCGCGCACCAGTGCCTGGCGGTAGGCGTCCGGCACGGGTTCCGGGTGAGCCGGCGGAGATCCACCGGTCACGAGTTCCCGTACGGACGGTCCGGCGGTGTCCGCGGGATCCGCCGGACCGGTCCGGCCGGCCAGGTCCGACAGCGCGGCAGCGACCGTCCCGCGGAACGCCGCACGCCCGCCCACCGCGACGACGAGGAACCGGGGCCGTTTGTCGCTCTCGCTGTCACTTCCCACAGTCGCCCACTTCCCCCGTCGCACGCGCTGACTTCTCCGCCCAGCAGTCTGCATCGCACGCGCTGAAGGAGGCCTGCATAACCTCTGGAGAAGTGCGGTCCACCGTCC
>NZ_JBOHCV010000191.1:0-1647 GCF_050698815.1 Streptomyces sp. | reverse complement strand
CCCGGGACGCCTTCGAGGGGCTGCGCCTGATGGACGCCCTCATCGGCGTCAAGCGCGGCGTTCCCGGGGCGGTGCTGCCGGAGCTGAAGCAGCGCCGCGTGCCCAAGCGGCCGGCGTCCGCCGAGGGCGAGGTGCCGGAGGCGGAGGTCAACGACGGTTCGGTGCGCTCGGACGTGGCCGTCGACAATCCGCTGCCTTCCCCGCCGTTCTGGGAAACCCGGGTGGTCAAGGGCATCGGCCTCAAGGACTACGCGTCCTGGATCGACGAGGGCGCCTTGTTCAAGGGCCAGTGGGGGCTGAAGGAGTCCCGCAAGGGCGACGGGCCCAGCTACGAGGAGCTGGTGGAGTCGGAGGGCCGTCCCAGGCTGCGTGGCTGGCTGGACCGCCTGCACACCGACAACCTGCTGGAAGCGGCCGTGGTCTACGGCTACTTCCCCTGTGTCTCCAAGGGCGACGACCTCATCCTGCTGCACGAGGACGGCAGCGAGCGGACCCGTTTCACCTTCCCGCGCCAGCGGCGCGGACGCCGGATGTGTCTCGCGGACTTCTTCCGGCCCGAGGACTTTGGCGAGCGGGACGTGGTCGGGCTGCAGGTCGTCACGGTGGGCTCGAAGATCGGGGAGGCGACGGCCGAGCTGTTCGCCGCCGACGCCTACCGCGACTACCTGGAGCTGCACGGGCTGTCCGTCCAGCTCGCCGAGGCCCTGGCGGAGTACTGGCACGCCCGGGTCCGTTCGGAACTCGGCTTCGCCGGGGAGGACCCGGCCGCGATGACCGACATGTTCGACCTGAAGTACCGCGGCGCCCGCTTCTCCCTGGGCTACGGTGCCTGCCCCAACCTGGAGGACCGGGCGAAGATCGCCGAGCTGCTGCGGCCGGAGCGGATCGGGGTGGAGCTGTCGGAGGAGTTCCAGCTCCACCCCGAACAGTCCACCGACGCGATCGTCATCCACCATCCGGAGGCCAAGTACTTCAACGCCCGATAACGGCTCCGACCGGACCGTCGTAGAATGGTCGATCCGGTACAGGCCGGTCGTTCGCTCCTGTGGGGCGGCGGCCGGCCTTGTTGTCCCTCACGGAGGTGTACGCGGATGACCAGCTCCATCCCCGCGCTCGGCACTCTTACGGCCGAAGGCTCGTCGCTGCAGGCGGTGCTCCTCGACATGGACGGCACCCTGGTCGACACGGAAGGCTTCTGGTGGGACGCCGAGAGTGAGGCATTCGCGGAGCTCGGTCACGTGCTGAAGGACGAATGGCGCGAGGTCGTCGTCGGCGGTCCGATGACCCGCAGCGCGGGCTTCCTGATCGAGGCGACGCAGGCAGACATCACGGTCGAGGAGCTGACCGTCCTGCTGAACAAGAAGTTCATCGAGCGGCTGCGGCGCGGCGTGCAGATGGTCCCGGGCGCCCGGCGGCTGCTCGCCGAACTGTCCCTGCACGGTGTGCCCACCGCGCTGGTCTCCGCATCGCACCGCGAGGTCGTGGACGAGATGCTCGTCTCGCTGGGCCGGGAGCACTTCGACCTCACCGTCGCCGGGGACGAACTGACCCGCACCAAGCCGCACCCGGACCCCTATCTGACGGCCGCGGCCCGCCTGGGCGCGGACCCGGCGCGCTGCGCCGTCATCGAGGACACGGTGACCGGGG
>NZ_JBOHCV010000190.1:0-7946 GCF_050698815.1 Streptomyces sp. | reverse complement strand
GGGGACAGCATGGCCAGCGCCTCGTCACCGAGCGGGTTGACGCCCGGTCCGGCGACCAGGGAGTGGGCGACCAGCACGTGCAGGCACTTCACGCGGTCCGGCATGCCGCCCGCGCTGGGGAAACCGCTCAGCACCTCGATGGCGTCGCGGCGGGCGAGGTAATCCTCGTGGGCCGCGCGATAGGCGTCGGCCAGCTCCGGGTCCGCCGCGAGCCGGGCCGTCATCTCGCGCATCACGCCGTTCGCCTCCAGCGTGCCGATCGCGGAGGAGGCGCGCGGGCAGGTCAGGTAGTACGTGGTGGGGAACGGGGTGCCGTCCGGCAGCCGCGGAGCCGTCTCCACGACGTCCGGCAGGCCGCAGGGGCAACGGTGCGCGATCGCGCGCAGCCCGCGCGGCGGGCGGCCCAACTGCTCACGGAACGCGGCCACATCCGCGTCCGTGGGTGTCGTGTGCTCGGTCAGCGGCGGGGGCGTGTCCATCGGTTGTCGCATCTCTCTGCGGTGGGGCGAGCTCTCTGCGGTGGGACCTACGGGAAGGGACCGGGGCGGGGATCAGCGGCCGCGGTCGGCCGAGTCGACGCCGTCCCAGAGATTCTGGTACCAGGCCCGGTCGGCGGGGCGCCGGTCGGTCGGCCGGCGTGCGTCGCCGGTACCGTCCCGCACGGTGTAGCCGGTCTCGCCCGGACGTACGAAGTGCAGGTGCTCGCGGGCCCGTTGCTCGATGTAGGCCGGGTCCTGCCAGCGTGCCCGCTGCTCGCGCAGCCGCTTCACCTGCTCGCGCGCGTGCTCCGCCTGGCGCCGCTGGTCGGCGATCTCGGAGCGCTGCGAGACGTACTGCCGCATCGGGTACGCGAGCGCAACGACCAGCGAGCAGACGACCAGCGCCAGCATCGCGGCCCGCCCGGTGAGGCGGCTGCGGCGCGGAGCGCGCACGCTGCCGCCACGGGCACGGTAGACACGTTCGGCGGCCTGGGCGCCGAGCGCCCTGAGCCTGGTCGCGGTGGAGAACCGATCCGCGGGCACGTTCCTCCCCTGACAGCTGTACGTAAGGCTGCGGGCCCCGACCACACGGGAAGCCGACGCGAAGCCCCCGCCACCGTACGGGAACAGTGGCGGGGACGGGCGCAACGACGGCCGGTCGGACCTACGGGCGGCCGGATCAGCCCTTGTAGCGGGGTCAGCCCTTATAGCGGGGGAAGGCGCTGCGGCCCGCGTACACCGCCGCGTCGTCGAGGATCTCCTCGATGCGCAGCAGCTGGTTGTACTTGGCGACGCGCTCGGAGCGGGCCGGGGCACCGGTCTTGATCTGGCCGCAGTTGGTGGCGACGGCGAGGTCGGCGATGGTGACGTCCTCGGTCTCGCCGGAGCGGTGCGACATCATGCACTTGAAGCCGTTGCGCTGGGCCAGCTCCACCGCGTCCAGGGTCTCGGTGAGCGAACCGATCTGGTTGACCTTCACCAGCAGCGCGTTCGCCGCGCCGTCCTCGATGCCGCGGGCGAGGCGCTCGGGGTTGGTGACGAAGAGGTCGTCGCCCACGAGCTGCACCTTGCCGCCGAGCCGCTCGGTGATGGTCTGCCAGCCGGCCCAGTCGTCCTCGTACAGCGGGTCCTCGATGGAGACCAGCGGGTAGGCGTCGACCAGTTCGGCGTAGTAGTCCGTCATCTCGGCGGCGGTGCGCTCCTTGCCCTCGAAGGAGTAGACGCCGTCCTTGTAGAACTCGGACGCGGCGACGTCCAGCGCGAGCGCGATGTCCTGGCCGACGGTGTAACCGGCCTTCTGGATCGCCTCGATGATCAGGTCGAGTGCCTCGCGGTTGGAGCCGAGATTCGGCGCGAAACCGCCCTCGTCGCCCAGGCCGGTGGCCAGGCCGCGCTCCTTCAGCACGCCCTTGAGCGCGTGGTAGGTCTCCGCACCCCAGCGCAGCGCCTCGGAGAAGGACTCCGCGCCGATCGGGGCGATCATGAACTCCTGTACGTCCACGTTGGAGTCCGCGTGCGAGCCGCCGTTGAGGATGTTCATCATCGGGACCGGCAGCACGTGCGCGTTCGGGCCGCCGAGGTAGCGGAAGAGCGGCAGGTCGGAGGCCTCGGAGGCGGCATGCGCGACGGCGAGCGAGACGCCGAGAATGGCGTTGGCGCCGAGCGAGGACTTGTCCGCGGTGGCGTCCAGGTCGAACATCGCCTGGTCGATGAGGCGCTGCTCGGTGGCGTCGTACCCGACCAGCTCCGGGCCGATCTGCTCGATGACGGCGAGTACGGCCTTCTCGACACCCTTGCCGCCGTAGCGGCCGGTGTCACCGTCGCGGAGTTCAAGGGCCTCGAAAGCCCCGGTCGAGGCGCCCGACGGGACGGCAGCACGGCCGGTACTGGCGTCGTCGAGGCCGACCTCGACCTCGACCGTGGGGTTGCCTCGCGAGTCGAGGATCTCGCGGGCTACGACGACGTCGATGGACGGCACGAGGGTCTCCTTCGTCTGTGTCTGGCTTACTGCACCAGAGCCTAACGGGCGCGGGGCCATGACCCGCTCGGCCACTCGTGTCATACGGCCATGCGGCACACGAAGGCCCAGTTCAGGGCCGCTGCGCGCGTCACCTATTTTGTTTGGCGGGGGAAGAAAAGGGGTTCCGCGGGAGCGGCGGGCGGAGCGGTCAGAGCCGCAGTTCCTGCCCGGGCAGGATCAGGTCGGGGTCGGAGCCGACGACGTCACGGTTGCGCTCGTACAGCTCACTCCAGCCGCCGCGGACACCGTCCTCGGCGGCGATGCCGGAGAGCGACTCACCCCGGCTGACGCGGTGGTCACGGGCGGCGTCCGAGCCGGCGCCGGCGTCACGACCGTCGCGGGAGGCGTGCTCGTCCTCGGCCGGGCTGCCGCGGTGCTTCCCCGTGCCGGGGCGTTCGCCGGGCCGTTCCGTGGAGTCCTCGCCGTCCGGCCCGGGGGTGTTCCCGGACGAGGGGGACCCGGACGGGGACTCGGGCTGCGACGGCTTCACGGAGTCGTCCGGCTCAACCGAGCCGGACGAGCCGGACGAGCCGGATGAGTCGGACGAGTCAGGCGATTCGGATGGTTCGTCCGCATCGTCGCCCGGCGTCGGCAGGATCGAGTGGTCCGGGAGCTCAAGGATGCCGCCGTCTGCGGAGTCCTCTGCGGCACCCTCTCCGGAATCGCTGCCGCCGCCCTCGTCAGCCGGTGCGGTCTCCGAGGGGGAGGAATAGGGGCGTTCGGGTACGGGTTCGTCCGCACCCGCCTCCGTCTCCCCCGAGCCGGCCTCCGGCGCCGCCGCCGAGTCCTCCGTCAACCCGTTACTCTCCGCACAGTTGGACCACACCTCCGGCCCCTGGTCGTCGAGGATCTTCTCCGCCACGGCTATCTGCTGGCCACGGCTGGCGAGATCGGGGCGCTCGGCGTACTCCGTGCCGCCGTACCGCTCCCAGGTCTCCTCGGTCAACTGCAGCCCGCCGTAATAGCCGTTCTGCTCGTTGGCGCTCCACAGGCCGCCGCTCTCGCACTCGGCGACCCGGTCCCAGGTCGAGGAGTCCGCGGCCTGCGCGCTCGTCGCCCCGAGCAGCGGAATGGCCAGGCCCGCGCCCGTCACACCCGCGGTGACCAGCAGTTGCGGAGCCTGACGGGGGCGGCGGTGGCGACCGTTCCCGGAACGCAGGGGCGGCATGGGTGACCTCTCGTAGGGACAGGAGCGAGCGGCCCGAACGTAACCTCGAACCGGCATCATCACAAGCCAATGTCACACAGATCACGCCGAGGTCACACCGGTGATGCTCCGTCACTTCCTTCACACGAGTTCTCCGGCCGGCCCTCGGCCGTGAACTCCACCGGCAGCGTGCGCAGTCCGCGCATGATGAGGCCGCCGCGCCAGCGCAGCTCGGAGGGGTCCGCCGCCAGCCGGAGGTCGGGCAGCCGGCGCAGCAGCGCCGCCAGGGCGGTCCGTCCCTCGAGCCGGGCCAGCGGTGCGCCTACGCAGTAATGGATGCCGTGCCCGTACCCCAGGTGCTGGTTGTCGCGCCGGCTGAGGTCCAGCGTGTCCGGGTGGTCGAACTTGGCCGGGTCCCGGTCGGCGGCGGCCAGCACCACCAGCACCGGTTCGCCCTCGGCGATGCGCGCTCCGCCGAGCACGAGCGGCTCGGTCGCGAAACGCCAGGTCGCCAGCTCCACCGGACCGTCGTAGCGCAGCAGTTCCTCGACCGCCGTGGCCAGCAGCCCCTCGTCGCCGCCGTCCGCCGCCACCGCCCGCCGCAACCGGTCCCGCTGGCCGGGGTGGTTCAGCAGCGCGTACGTGCCGTTCCCGATCAGGTTGACCGTTGTCTCGAAGCCCGCGAAGAGGAGGATGAAGGCCATCGCGGCGGCCTCGTCCGCGGAGAGATGCTCCCCGTGGTCGCTGGCGCGGATCAGTCCGGAGATCAGGTCCTCGCCGGGGTTCTCGCGCTTGCGGTCGATCAGTTCGGCGAGATAGGCGCGGATCTTCTTCACGGCCCGGCCGACACCGCCGCGCGGCCCGCCCGGCTGTCCCGGCCCGCCCGGCGCTCCCGGCTTCTGGTGCCGCAGCATCATCCCGGCCCAGTCACGGAAGTCGTCCTGGTCCTCGGCCGGGACGCCGAGCATGTCGCAGATGGCGTAGATCGGCAGCGGAAAGGCGAACTCGTGGATGAGATCCGCGCTCCCTCGCCCCGCGAAGCCGTCGATGAGCTGGTCGGTCAGTTCCCGTACACGCGGCTCGAACTCCGCCACCCTGCCCGGCGTGAACGCCTTCGACACCAGCCGCCGCAGCCGCGTGTGGTCGGGCGGGTCGATGTTCAGCAGGTGCGTCATCAGGTTCGCGCTGCGCTCGCCCGGGATGCCGACCTTGCCCTTGCCGTGCGCGGACCGCTCGCTGTGGTGTCCCGGGTTCTTGCTCAGCCGCTGGTCCGCGAGGGCCTGCCGGGCGTCGGCGTAGCGGGTGACCAGCCACGCCTCGACCCCGCTGGGCAGCTCCGTCTTCCGTACGGGCGCGTGCTCGCGCAGCCACGCGTAAGCCGGATACGGGTCGGCCGCGAACTCCCGGCCGAAGAGCGGGGGCATGGGGTCGGTGGTCTCGTCTCGCACGTCTCGACGCTAGCCGGTGGGGGCGTCGGCCGACGGGCCGGTACGTGCGGGATCCGGCGGGCGCCTCAGGTGCTCAGGTGTGTCCGGCACCGCCGCTGCCGAACGACCCGCTGCTGCCCTCGTCCCACTTCGGCCGTGGCTGCTCGTGTTCGCCCGGGTGGCTGTCGGAATCGAAGTCCTTGAACTCGTACGGCATCCGCCGCTGCCCGTCGTGCGGCACCTCGTCGGGGACCCGGTGGCTGGTCTCATAGCCCGGGTGCTCGTCCGGGCCGGGCTCGCCGGGGCTGGAGGGGCGCTGGTCACCACGCTTCCGGATGCGGATGCCGTAGGAGACCGCGAAGATCAGGGCGGCCACCACCACGAGGCCCACGATCAGCGGGGCGATGCCCACCAAGTGGTCACGGCTGACGGCGAGCGTCAGAAGCGAAGCGAGTTCGGTGTGCGCTGCGTACATGGCTCTCGGGTACCCCGGCTCCGGCGGGTATGCGAAGAGGTTTCGCATACCGGGTATACCGCATATATCGTACCGCCGCACTCCGGGCTGCGTTCACTCCCGGGCCGGTCTCACTCCGGTTCGGCACTCTCCTCCGCGAGGCCCTCCGCGGTACGGATCGCGTCCCGGTACGTACGCGCCGCCGCCCGCAGCGCCCTCTCCGGGTCCGTCCCCGCCGCCTCGGCGCGCACCGCCAGCGCCAGCAGCTCGTAGCCGATCCCGCCGTCGGCGGCGGCGGAAGAGGCGCCACCGGCGTCCGCTGCGGGCACCCCCTCGGGCAGCTCGAGCTTCGCCATCCGCACCCGCCCCGCCAGCTTCGCGGCCAGCGCCAGCGCGGGCTGTTCCAGCGGAATCCCCGCCGTCACCGAGTCCCGCCGCTTCTCGGCCGCCTTCGTCCGCATCCAGTGCTCCCGTACGTCCTCGGCCGTCGCTGCCTGCTCCTCGCCGAAGACGTGCGGGTGCCGGTGGATCAGCTTCTCGACGAGCCCCCCGGCCACATCGTCGATGGAGAACGGCTCGTCCGGGTCCTCCTGCGCGATCCGGGCGTGGAAGACGACCTGGAGCAGCACGTCACCCAGCTCCTCGCACAGGGCGCCCCGGTCCCCCTCCTCGATGGCCTCGACGAGTTCGTACACCTCCTCGATGGCGTACTTGACCAGCCCTTCGTGCGTCCGCGCACCGCTCCACGGGCAGTCGGCGCGAATCCGGTCCATGACCTGTACGAGGTCAAGGAGCCGGGCGCCGGGCAGATCGTAGGAACCGGGCAGCAGCTCCAGCTCCGGCATCGACATACGTCCCGACCCGGCCAGCGCGGCCAGCCCGTCGGTCAGCCGGGGCTCACCCTCGGCGGCGGCGATGACGACGGTGCTGCGGCCGTCGGCGGAGGCGTCGACCAGTTCCCGCGCGGTCGGTTCGCTCCCGGCGTCGATGTCGACGCCCGCCTCCCGCACGTACGGCAACTGCGGGTGCTCCGGGTCGCCGCAGACGACGCGATCGGCCTCGCGCAGCGCCTGCCAGGCGGGCCAGGACAGCAGCCCGGGGGCCACGCGGTGGCTGGTGGTGAGGAGGATGATGCGGCCGGTACGGGGAGATGCGTTCACCCGACGAACGTAACGCAGCGGCTCCCCGACCGGATCATCGTCAGGGCTGCCGGATCACTGTGCGGGCTGCTGCCGCTGGTCGGCCTGGCGGCCGGAGAGGTCCCGCAGCCACGGCTCCTTCTCACTGCCGAGGGTGGACTGCTTGGCGTCCCACTTCCCGTAGCGCGGACTGACGCTGATCTTCATGGCCCGGGAGGTCTCGCCGAGCTTCTCGTTCAACTGCGCGTTGGCCTGCGGCGACCGGGGGTCGATGCCTTCGGCCTTGGCGATCTTGTCGAGGGCCAGCTGCATGCGCAGGCGGGCGTCGATCTCGCCGGGTGCGATGGCCTGCTGCTGGAGCAGCGCCGCCTCGAGCTGCTTGGCGCCGCCCGCCTGCTTCTCCAACTGCCTGCGGGCCTCGCCCACTTCGCGACGGGTGACGGAGATCCCCGCCTCCTTGGCGGCATGCTTGACGATGCGGTCGTGGATCAGGCCGTTGAGGGTGGCGCGGGTCAGCCGGCCGCTCTGCTTGATCATCTGCTCGCTGCGGGGCGCGGCGCGCTGGGCCTCGCGCACCTCGTTCACCTTCGCCTGCAACTGCCCCATGCTGATGCGTTCACCGCCCAGCACCGCTGCCGCGCCGGGGTGCGCGTCGTTGCCGCAGCCGGTGAGCAGCGGCGCCGCGACGACCAGCGCGGCGACACCGCAGACGGTGAGCGCGGACTTGCGGCGACGGCTTGGCTTGGGGCTGTGCATGGGGCGGGCCTCCCGGGCGGCGGCGAGGGTCGTGCGACATCTGCATGACCTGGCGTTGATCGATGCTATGCAGTCGAATCGGCCGTGACCACTGCTTCCGCTTTCTTCCGGACAACGATTCGGCCGACTTGCCTCACTTGTCGGCAGGCAGCAGCCGGAAGGCGGAGTGACCGGTGAGGGGCCGGACGGCCCGGAAGAGTGCAAGCAGCGCCGAAGTGTCAGCGATCGCGACGGGGACGGTCACTCGCCGAAGCGCTCCGCCAGTCCGTACGGGCCGAGAGGTACCGCTCGGCGGGTCTTGAGGACCGTCCGCGCTCGGGCCGCCCCGTCGAGCAGGTGCCGTACTCCTGCTGTCCCGACCCCTGTTGCACGGGACTGCCGGATGGTGAGCGTCGATGTCCGCGCCATAGCGTCCCGTTCATGACCTTGACCACGACCTGTGCGGGACGCTCAGCCGTCGCCGCCGCGACCGTTCTCGCGCTCGCCATGCCGCTGCCGGTCCTCACGGCGGCGGGAGCGACGGC
>NZ_JBOHCV010000189.1:0-3694 GCF_050698815.1 Streptomyces sp. | reverse complement strand
TACGTCGAGGTGCTCTCCGGCGGGCCGCTGGCCGAGGTGCTGCGTGGCGTGCGCCCCGTCTTCGCCGACGCCCCGGCCGCCCGCGACGCGCTCCCCGAACTGGTGGGCACCGGCCCCGACGTACCGTCCGGGCAGCGCGCGATACTCGCCCCGCTGCGCGGACGCCGGAGAGTGATCGGCGCCGCGGTCTTCCTGCGCAGGCCCGAGCGGCCCGCCTTCGAACCCGACGATCTGCTGATCGCCGCCCAGCTCGCCACGCACACCGCGCTGGGCGTGGACAAGGCGGTGCTCTACGGCCGTGAGGCGTACATCGCCGACGAGTTGCAGCGCACCATGCTTCCCGACGAACTGCCCCAGCCGACCGGCTGCCAGCTCGCCAGCCGCTATCTCCCCGCGGCCGAGACCGCCCGGGTCGGCGGCGACTGGTACGACGCCATCCCGCTGCCCGGCAGCCGGGTCGCCCTGGTCGTGGGCGATGTGATGGGCCACTCCATGACGTCGGCCGCCATCATGGGCCAGCTCCGCACGACGGTGCAGACCCTGGCCGGACTCGACCTGCCGCCGCAGGAGGTGCTGCACCACCTCGACGAGCAGGCGCAGCGGCTCGGCAGCGACCGGATGGCGACCTGCCTGTACGCGGTCTACGACCCGGTCGCGCACCGCATCGTCATCGCCAACGCGGGGCACCCGCCGCCCGTACTGCTGCACCGGGACGGCCACGCCGAGGTGCTGCGGATCCCGGCGGGCGCGCCGATCGGCGTCGGCGGCGTCGACTTCGAGGCCGTGGAGCTGGACGCGCCCGCGGGCGCCACGCTGCTCCTCTACACCGACGGGCTGGTCGAGTCCCGCCAGCGTGACGTGTGGACGGGCATCGAGCACCTGCGCGAGAAGCTGACGGCGACGGCCCGGCTGACCAGGCCGGGCACCTCGGCTCCGCTGGAGCCGCTGTGCGACGAGGTGCTGGACATACTGGGCCCGGGCGACCGCGACGACGACATCGCGCTGCTCGCCGCCCGGTTCGACGGGATCGCTCCGAGCGACGTCGCGTACTGGTTTCTGGACCCGCGCGCACAGACGGCCGGACAGGCGCGCAGACTGGCGCGGCGCGCGCTGGCCCGCTGGGACCTGGAGGAGCTGACCGACTCCGTCGAGCTGCTGGTGAGCGAGTTGGTGACGAACGCGGTGCGGTACGCCGAACGCCCGATCACGCTGCGGCTGTTGCGCACGGAAACGCTGCGCTGCGAGGTCGGCGACGACGTGCCGCAACTGCCGCGGCTGCGGCAGGCGCGGGCCACCGACGAGGGCGGCCGCGGGCTCTATCTGGTCAACCGGCTGGCACGGCGCTGGGGTGCCACGCGGCTGTCGACGGGCAAGGTGGTGTGGTTCGAGCTGTCGGTGTCCTGATGCCGTGTCCTGGTGAGGGCCGGGACAGGCCGGAGGCGGCGGCCCGGCGGTCACCCGCGGTCGGATGACCAGGCGTCGCGGCCGGACCAGGCCGTACCGGACCATTCCAGGCAGAGCACCGTGGCGTCGTCACGGGGGTCGTGGTCGGTGGCCGTCAGGACGGCTCTGGTGAACATGCGCACGGCGTCCCGTGGGTGCCGGCCGGCGGTCCGCTCGATCAGCTCGCACAGTTTGCGGTTGTCGCCGTGCGGCTCCAGCATGCCGTCGGTGATCAGGACGAGGCGGTCGCCGGGGCGCAGGTCCAGGGTCTGGACGTGGTACCTCTGCTGGAGGGAGATGCCGAAGGGCAGATCGACGATCGGGGTGATCTCCTCGACCTTCCCCTTGCGCAGCCGCAGGGGCCAGACGTGTCCGGCGTTGATGAAGATCGCCTCTCCGGTGTCGAAGGAGACCCACAGCAGCTGGCCGGTGACCATGGCCTGGGCGCCGTGCTCGGCAAGCGCCTGGTGCACCTGGGCGGACTCCTCGAGGACCGCGTGATGCTCGCGGACCGCGTGTTCGGCGACGGCGCGGTTGGCGGCGTCGGCCTGCGCCGCGATGCCGAGTCCCGCGCGGCGTGCGTTACGCAGGGCACCGACGACGACGGTGGCCAGCTGTGCGGCCCGTACGTCGTGGCCCATGGCATCGGTCAGGGACAGGTACAGGCCGCGGGGGTTGAGGGCGTAGTCGAAGGTGTCGCCGCCGATGTCGGCGGCCGGTTCGAGTGACCCGGCGACGATGAAGGGACCGGCGTCGCAGGTGAAGGATTCGGGCAGCAGCTGGTGCTGGATCTCGGACGCCAGCGACAGCCGTTTGGTCCGCCGGCCCCATTCGTACAGATCGGTGAAACGCCTGTTGACGATCACCACGTAAGCCAGCGCGTGAGCGGCTTCGCTGATGCGCTTCAGCGTCTCGTGATCGGGCGGAGCGGACAGGGTCAGCTCCAGCACGCCGATCGCGTCTCCGCGGTCGGAGACCGGCGCGATGACCTGGGCCTGGCCCGTCCCCGCGAACGCGCCTCCGTGATCACCGGTGTCGAGCCACAGCTGCTGGGAGCGGATCACCCGCTCGTAGACGGTGCCCGCCAGCGGGAGCGGTTCCGGCTCGCTCGTGCCGAACGCCTCGTCGGCCCCCGTCAGCCGCACCACGGCGCTGCCGCCGAGGTCCGTGATCAGGAAGGACACCTCGACAGCCGAGAACCGCTCCCGGAGGATCCGCGCCAGCACCGCGACCGATTTCACCGGTGGCGCCGCCTGCACGGATGCCAGCAGGTCGCCCATCCAACCTCGGCTGTCAGCCACGTTCCCAGTATCGGTACCGGTGTCTGGCCACAGCCACGCACACGGGCCGTTCGGATGATGGCGGCGGCCCAGCGGCAGGCGGGGTCAGTCCTCGCGGGGAGGGTCCTCGCGGGGAGGGCGGCCTCTGCGCGGGTGTGGGCGGGTGTCCTTGGGAAGCCGCTGCGCCTCGGCGAGGGCCTTGCGGAGCAGGTAGTCGATCTGCGCGTTGGTGGAGCGCAGTTCATCCGCCGCCCAGCGGGCGAGCGCGTCGTGCACCGCCGGGTCGAGCCGCAACAGCACCTGCTTGCGCTGCCGTTGCGGCGCCCGGCGCCTCGCGCCCTCGCCCGCCGATTCCGGAGGGTCGGTCACTGGTAGAGCGTCCCCGTGTTCAGTACCGGCTGCGGCGAATGGTCGCCGCAGAGCACGACGAGCAGGTTGCTGACCATCGACGCCTTGCGCTCCTCGTCGAGTTCGACGAAGTTCTGCGCGGCGATGCGCGTGACGGCGTCCTCGACCATGCCGCACGCACCGTCGACGATCGTCCGCCGGGCGGCGACCACCGCACCCGCCTGCTGCCGCTTGAGCATGGCGGAGGCGATCTCCGGCGCGTAGGCGAGGTGGGTGAAGCGGGACTCGACGATCTTCACGCCCGCCGCGGTCACCCGCACGGTCAGCTCGGCGGCCAGCTTCTCGGTGATCTCCTCGGCGTTGCCCCGCAGCGACAGGCCGTCCTCGTCGTGCGCGTCGTAGGGGTACTCGATGGCGATGTGCCGTACGGCCGCCTCGGTCTGCGTCGCGACGAACTCGACGAAGTCGTCCACCGAGAACTTCGCCTGCGCGGTGTCCGCGACCTGCCAGACCACGACGGCGGCGAGCTCGATCGGGTTGCCGTAGGCGTCGTTGACCTTGAGTACGGCGGTCTCGTGGTTCCGTACCCGGGTGGAGATCTTCGCGCGGCTGGTGAGCGGGTT
>NZ_JBOHCV010000188.1:0-20071 GCF_050698815.1 Streptomyces sp. | reverse complement strand
GGACGGAGACCGTGCCGGCGGAGGAGGACGCGGCCGGGGTGCCGACGACGAGGTCGGAGGAGCCCTCACCGTCGAGGTCGGAGCGCGTGATCCCGCCGGCCGGCGCGGCCTCGGCGGCCGTGGCCAGCGCGCCGGTGGTGAGGCCGCTCAGCGCCACCGTCCCGGCCGCCATCCACAGACGGTGCTTACCGGTGCTCTGCGAAGGGCGGTTATGACGTCCCATCCTGATGCTCCTTTGAAGCTTCGCGAGTCGTTGGTCCTGGGAACGTCCTGCCATGGGCTTCGTCCCAAGGTCTTGCCAGTGCCGGGAGGGGTACTAGACCTGAGCCGTGCGGGCCTTCAGCCAGTCGACGATGGATTCGAACATGCCCGTCGTGCTGAGCAGGCCACGGCCGTGGGCGGAAGAGTTCGCCACGACCTTCGTGGTGATGTCCCCCGCGGGGACACCGTTGGCCTCTGCGGTGGCCTCCAGGTCGGTGGAGTGCGTCGCCGGCACGAAGTCGCTCTCGGAGTGCACAAGGAACATCGGGGCGTCACCGGGGTTGGCCCAGTTCTTGGAGACCGTCTCGCGCCAGGTGTCCCAGCAGCCGGTGTCGCGCAGGCTGGTGCTGTTGTCGCTGGAGTCCGGGTAACACCGGGCGAGGATGGCCGCGTTGTCGCGGACCTTGCGGATCTTCGAGACGGTGGAGGAGTTGCCGTCGGTCCATGCGCGGTAGGGGGAGGCGACCGGGGAGAGGCCGACGACGCCCTTCAGACCGAGGGCGTTGGTGCCGTGGGTGGCGGCGTCGGTGGTCAACTGGCCGCCGGACGAGGAGCCGAGCACGACGACGTTCGCAGGGTCGGCGTCGTACTGCGCGGAGTTGTCGCGCACCCACTGCACGGCGCTGGCGACGTCCTCGCGCTGAGCGGGCCAGGCGGCCTCGAAGTTGAGCCGGTACTTGATGCTGAAGACCTGGAAGCCCTGGTCGGCGAACTCCTCGGCCCAGGTGGACCAGTCGGTCTGCTCGTACCAGTAGCCGCCGTGAATCAGGACCAGGGCG
Organism: Streptomyces sp.; assembly: GCF_050698815.1. Taxonomy (GTDB): domain Bacteria; phylum Actinomycetota; class Actinomycetes; order Streptomycetales; family Streptomycetaceae; genus Streptomyces. The sequence continues at coordinate 19,031 of NZ_JBOHCV010000188.1, read as the reverse complement.
GGCTTGGGTGCGGCGGAGGCGTTCCAGTGGACGTCCACGGACTGCCGAGGGTGGGAGCCGTACTTCTGGGTGACGACCTGCTGGGCGACGACGGGGGACTTCGGCGGGGTGGCGGCGGAGGTGCCGGCCACCGCGAGGACGGCCACCAGGACGGGCAGGAGTATGCGACGCAACGGAGTGCCTTTCACGGCAGAGTTGAAGTGGGTACGGGAAGAAGTGACAGTCCCGGCCCAGGGACGTCCCGTAGTGATCGTCCCGGGCCCAGATGGGCCGACTGGTCGTCAACCGCCTGTTTCGAGGTGCTGCGGTCAGCGCAGAACCGCACCGAACCTCTGGCCGCCGGCGGGGAGACCGTCCTTGCCCGGCTCGTACGTGGTCACCGGCTCAGTGCCGCCGCGGTGATGTCCGCCCACGGCACCGCGTGGGCGCGGCCGTACGGGGAGGGGGAGGGGCCGTCAGGCACACCCATGTACGGGTGGGTGGCGGTGAAGGCGGTGCCCACGGCCTGCGCACAAGTCCCCCTCGTGTGGCTCAGTTTGACTGATCGAGGCGGAAATCTAGCGTTCCAGTAATACAACCACAAGAGACTAAGGGTGTGGAGTCGCACACTATGCTTGGTCGCAGTGGCGAAAATCCATCAACTTCCGGCTGTAACGGGCATGTCCGTCTGGGTATGCGCGGGGCGAGGCCCGGGGACACCTGCCCGCCGTCAACGAGCAAGTCCCGCCGGACCGTGCCCTATCGGGCAGGTGGTGACGGACGCTCTTTCATCGCTGGTGGCGCAAGAGTCGAGCAGGCGCAGGTCGTTCTCGCCTGATTGACCCCGCCCGGGGGGCGGGGTCAGTGGCGAAGCGATGCGGTGACCGGGTGGCCGTACCCGTCGCCGCCCGCTGCGTCCTTGCCGTCCTGTGCGCGCCGGCTGAAGGCCCTGCAGATCAAGAATCCGGTCGGCACGCTCACAAGGCTCGGCGAGTACATCGGCCACACGCTCCAGTCGGCGGACGGGAAGAGCGCGTGGGTGGCGCCCGAGACCAAGGGCGAGAAGAAGATCAGGACCAGGTTGATCACGGTGGTCGCCAGGACGCAGTACTTGATCGCAGCGGTCGGGATCGGCCGCTTGCCCAGGCCGAACATGAGCAGCGGCAGCAGCGTCGAGACCGCCTCCGTGTAGGTGATGACCAGCCAGAACTGCGGGCTCACGTTGACCGTCAGCGCCGCGACCAGGATGCAGAAGAGGCCCAGGCCCACCATGGCCAGCCGGGCCCGCACCGCTCCTCCGTCGCGGCGGGCGTCCGGTTCCACCTCGGCGCTGCCGGCGAGGCCCAGGTCGTGCACGATCGACGCGGATCCGGACAGCAGCAACACGGAGGCTGAGGCGAGAATCGTCAGGAAGGCGGCGCACATGATGAAGAACATGAGCATGCCCACTTCGCCTGTCCCGCCGCCGTCCAGGGCGATGGCGAGCAAGGCGATGTTCAGACCGCCGAACGGCCCCTGCTCGGCCAGCTCCTCGCGCCCGACCAGGGCGGCGGTGCCGAAGCCGAGGAACATGGCTGTACTCACGAGAAAGCACAGAGCGGCTGCCCCCACACCGGCCGACTTCCGGGCGCTGCGTGCATCCGGTGATCCGGCCAGGCGTACGGCGATGTGCGGCAGGAAGGAGGCACCGACCAGCACGCAGCCGGCGAAGCTGAGGAGGTCCAGGTGCCCTGCGATGCCCTGTCCGAAAAGACCGCCGGTGCCGAGATACGCCCCAATGGCACCCTGCTCCCGCTCGGCGGTCTCCAGCAGGGCGCCGATGTCACCGTCGAAGCGCAGCAGCACCATGACCGCCATCACGGGGGCGACCAGCAGGAAAGAGGCGGCCGTGCCGATCTGGTGCATGGTCGCGCCCCGGGCGGCGCCGATCGCGGCACAGGCGAGGATCAGACCGCCGGCCATTATGACGATCAGCCGTGGGGAGAACGAATCGTTCAGCCCGATCAGTTGGGCGGCATGGCCGAGCGGCTGGAGTTGCCCGATGAGCAGGGGCACGACGGCCACCAGGCACGCGACCCCCACCCAGCGCTTGGCGGGCCCGTGCGGCAAGTGGTGGGTGACCATCTCGCCGAAGGTCCGGCCTCTGGCCGCCGGCAGCTTGCCGGCCAGCCAGCACCGCATCAGCACGGGAGACGCAGCCGCGCAACAGAAGATGATCACTCCGTCGACACCGCTGACGGCGACGGTGCCGACCAGGTAGAGCACGGCGGCGGTGGGCATGATGTCGCTGGCGAAGGCCAGGCCGGTGGGCACGGTGCCGAGCTGTTCGCCCTCACGGAAGAAGCCGTCGCCGGTGCGCAGATCCGGGCTGACCCACATGGCCAGGAACAGGCAGGCGGCGATGAACAGCATGAACAGGCACACGGCGATGAAGCGTGGTTCGAGGAAGTCGCTCATGGGCCGAACAGCCTGCTCGGGGAGGGGGAGGTCATCTTGCTGCTCCGGTGATGATCGCGGGCTCACGGGGCGCCCGTGCTCCGGGGTTTCGGCATGGGGCGTCGGTGTTACTGGAGGTTATCTGATCACTCGTGAGCTTGGTCTTTCCACTGCCCCGCCCTCAAGTGGGCCTATGGGGATGGTCAAGGACATCGGGTCTGCGTTGTGAAGGTGTGGCGGACAGGATGGCGGGGTGGCTGGTCTGCTGTGGGGTTTCGTGCCCCCCCCCACGACGGGGTCGGGGGTTCTCGCCGGATCGGGGTTGCGCATAGGGGAGTTGCTGGGATTCAAGGTCTCAGACTCGACTGCAGGAACGGCACGATCCGCGTCGAGCGGCAGCGGCTGCAATCGCTGTACGACCGTGACGTCTTCGCTTGACCCCGGGTCACGTGATGGCGAGACCCCATCGGTTCAGCACAGCAGCCGGTGGGGTCGCTTCGTTGGAGGCGGAATCCGGTTCAGAGATCCCGGGTGGCCAACTGGTCCGCGGGGCCGCCCTGCCATTCGATGAGGAAGAGGGTCGCGTCATCGCCGGTGCCCCGCCTGACGTGTTCCTCGGTAAGGCCGTCGGTGAAGAGCATCACCCGGTCCCCCTTGGCCAGAAACGTGTCGGATCTGTGCCCACCGGGGGCCGGGAGAAGGGGACCGCACCCGGTCCGTCATGGACGCCGTGCTCGACGCCTGCGGACCGAGTGCGGACCAGTGGACCAGGCGGTCAATGAAACCGCAGGTCAACGGGCTTGAGGGTCGCTCAGCCCTTCTTGGTCTCCCAGAAGATCTTGTCGATCTGGGCGATGTAGTCCAGCGCCTTCTGACCCGTGGCCGGGTCGTTGGAGCCCTTGGCCGCGGAGAGGGCCTTCAGCGCCTCGTTGACCAGCTGGTGCAGCTCCGGGTACTTCTCGAAGTGCGGAGGCTTGAAGTAGTCGCTCCACAGCACCGAGACGTGGTGCTTGGCCAGTTCGGCCCGCTCCTCCTTGATGACGGTGCAGCGGGTGCGGTAGTGCGGGTCGTCGTTGGCCTGGTACTTCTCCTGGACGGCCTTGACCGACTCGGCCTCGATGCGGGCCTGGGCCGGGTCGTAGACACCACAGGGCAGGTCGCAGTGGGCGCTGACCTGGACCCTTGGGGCGAACAGGCGGGAAAGCATACAGCTGTCCTTCCTCGTGATCGTCTTCTCACGTGCGAGATTACTCCGTGGGGGAAGCCATTTCGCGTGTGACCCTGTGGACCGAGGACAAACGTCCATCGTCGGGTGAACGAACTGGTGGGACGACCGGAGGCGGAGCGATGCCGGAGCGGGCGGGCGAAGCGCGGGAACCGCGCGGACCGGGGGGGCAGGGGCGGCGCCCGGAAGGGGGCGGCCCGGCCGGGTTCCTGAAGCGGATCGGGCTGGCCGAGGTCTACAACCCGTCCATGCAGCCCACGCTGCGCCCCGGTGACCAGCTGGTGGTGAAGTACGGGGCGGGCGTACGGCCTGGGCACGTCGTGGTGCTGCGGCACCCGTTCCAGCACGACCTGCTCATCGTCAAGCGCGCGGTGGAGCGCCGGCCGGGCGGCTGGTGGGTGCTCGGGGACAATCCGCTGGTGCGCAACGACAGCCGGGAGTTCGGGGCCGTGCCCGAGGAACTGGTGGTGGCCCGCGCCTGGCTGCGGCTGCGGTCGCCGCGCGGGCTTCAGCGGTCCGTCACGTCCGTACTGTGCTGGGCGGTCTCGGCGGTACGCCCGCTCCTGCGGGCCAGGGCGCGGCCCGCGGCCGGCCCCTCGTCGCCCTCCAGCCGCTTGCGCGCACGGTAGGCGGCCACGTTGGCGCGGGTGGCGCAGCGGTCGGAGCAGTAGCGCCGCGAGCGGTTGGTCGAGGTGTCGAGGTAGGCGTTGCGGCAGGGGGCGGCCTGGCAGATGCCGAGCCGGTCGACGCCGAGGTCGGTGAGGTGGAAGGCGAGGCCCATGCAGGCGGTCGCCGCGTAGCCCGCCGTGGCCGTGACCGGATGGTCGGCCAGGTGCATGTGCCAGCGGGCACGTCCGTCCTCGTCCAGGTCGCCGTGGCCGGAGATCTGCGGGCTGGTCGGGAACTCCATCAGCAGGGAGTTGAGCAGGTCGACCGCCCGGGTCTCGTCGCCCTCCGAGGCGGCGCTGAAGACGGCGCGCAGCCGTGTACGCACTCCGCGCAGCCGTCCGACGTCGCCATCCGTGGCGCGGCGGGCCATCTGCTGGCCGTCGCCACAGAGCTCCCGTACGGCCTCGACCGACGTCAGGGTGTCCTCGCCGCGCTCCGGCCGCTCGGTGTTGACCAGGCGCACCGCCATGTCGGAGTAATAGTTGAGTTCCACTTGTGATCCTTACGGCTGACGGTCTAAGGTCGATCGTAGTCGGTAATAGCTGGACTCGATCAGAGGGTATTACGCGGAGGAGGGGTCGTGGCGACGTACGCGGACACCGCCGCCGGTCACGCGGACTGGCAAGCATGGCAGCACAGTTGGGACCGGCAGCAGGAGTGGTACCTCCCTGACCGGGAGGAGCGCTTCCGGGTCATGCTCGACATGGTCGAGGCGTTCACCGGCCCCGAGCCCAGAGTGCTTGATCTCGCCTGTGGTACGGGCAGTATCACCGACCGGCTGCTGCGCCGGTTCCCCGCGGCACAGAGCACCGGTGTCGACCTCGACCCCGCGCTGCTCACCATCGCGCGCGGCCACTTCGTCGCCGACTCCCGCGCGGAGTTCGTCACCGCCGACCTGAGTGACCCCGGCTGGGTGCGGAAGCTGCCGCACCGCTCGTACGACGCCGTGCTGACCGCCACCGCGCTGCACTGGCTGCGCACGGACGCCCTGAGCGCGCTGTACGGGCAGCTCGCGGGCGTACTGCGCGAAGGCGGCGTCTTCCTGAACGCGGATCACATGCCGGACGCCTCCACGCCCCGCATCAACGAGGCCGCGCACGCCTTCGACAAGGTCCGGCGGGAGCGGACGAAGACGGCCGGGGCACAGGACTGGATCGACTGGTGGGGCGAACTGGCCGCCGACCCGGCCCTCGCGGACGTGGTCGCCGAGCGCTACCGCATCTTCGGCGACCCGGCCGACGGCGATCACGCGGACGGCGAGGTGCACGCCGCCGGCTGGCACGCGGAGACGCTGCGCGCGGCGGGCTTCGCCGAGGCCCGGCCGGTGTGGTGCTCGCCCGAGGACGGAATGGTGCTCGCACTCCGGTAACGCCCTCGTCCGCGACGGAGGGCGGCACGGGCCCCATGGCCCGCACCGCCCTCCGGTGGTCATCTTTCGGGCGACAGCCCGGTCAGCGCCGCGCGACGCCTTCCGCGCGCGCCGCCGCCGCGACAGCCGCCGTCACCGCGGGGGCGACCCGCTCGTCGAACGGCGACGGAATGACGCAGTCCGCGCTCAGCTCGTCCGCGACCACGGCCGCCAGCGCCTCCGCCGCCGCGAGCTTCATGCCCTCGGTGATGTCGGTCGCCCGCACCTGCAGGGCGCCGGCGAAGACACCCGGGAAGGCGAGCACGTTGTTGATCTGGTTCGGGTAGTCGCTGCGCCCGGTGGCCACGACCGCGGCGTACTTGCGGGCCACGTCCGGGTGGATCTCCGGGTTCGGGTTGGCCATGGCGAAGACGAAGGAGCCCTCGGCGAGGGTCGCCACCGCCGCCTCGGGGACCGTGCCGCCGCTGACGCCGATGAAGACGTCGGCACCGTCCATCGCCGACTCCAGCGAACCGGTGCGCCCGGTCTTGTTCGTGAAACCGGCCAGCTCGCGCTTGACCGTCGTCAGGTCCGTACGGTCGGCGGAGACGATGCCCTTGCGGTCGCAGACGACGACGTCGCCGATGCCCGCCTCCACCAGGATCTTGGCGATGGCGATCCCGGCCGCGCCCGCGCCGGAGATGACCGTACGCAGGTCGCCGAGCGGCCGTCCGGCCAGCCGTGCGGCGTTGCGGAGGGCGGCGAGGGTGACGATGGCGGTGCCGTGCTGGTCGTCGTGGAAGACCGGGACGTCCAGCCGCTCCTTGAGCCGGGCCTCGATCTCGAAGCAGCGGGGTGCGGCGATGTCCTCGAGGTTGACGCCGCCGAAGGACGGCGCGAGCCGGACCACGGTCTCCACGATCTCGTCGGTGTCCCGGCACTCCAGCGCCAGCGGGATGGCGTCGACGCCGCCGAACTGCTTGAACAGAATGGCCTTGCCCTCCATCACCGGGAGGGAGGCCTGCGGGCCGATGTCGCCCAGCCCCAGCACCGCGCTGCCGTCCGTGACGACCGCCACCACCTGGGACTTCCAGGTGTAGTCGTCGACCAGTTCCGGCTGCTCCGCGATGGCGCTGCAGATCTTGGCGACGCCCGGCGTGTAGGCGAGGGACAGCTCGTCCGCGTCGCGCACGGGAACGGTCGCCTGCACCGCCATCTTGCCGCCCCGGTGCAGGGCGAAGGCCGGATCGATGATGTCCTCGTCCAGACCGTGTGAATTGACGATCTCCGCTGCCACTTGTGACCCCTTGGTCGAAATTTCTGTGAGGGTGACCGCTCCCTGGTTGAGGAACGGGCGGGTACCACGTCCGCTGCCCGGTCGGCGGTTGGGCCGCTGCCAAGGGGAAAGCCGAACGCCGGGCGCGCCGCACACGCGCCCTGGTCCCCGGATGAGGGGTGTAATCGACCTTTGTACCTGACAAGGGCCTCCTGTTACGACCCACTTCCCCACCGACCGTACCCAGCATCCGGACATGAGCGGACAGAACGGGCCGAGTGTCAAGCCCCTGCCGGGCAGGCCGAGACCCCTCTCTCCGACTGATTGCGACATCTTGTACGCGATGCGTGAGCACCGCGTATTCGGATTGCGGACTCCGTTATCCGATTTTGACTCGCTGGCTCTCGGTAACCGACTGTCCGGATGGCAGGATTTCCCCATCAGTAGGCGCATCCCCGCGCGGTCGCGACACCCGATGGTGTGTGCCTGACCCGTCGGCCGCTCCCTCATCCGCAGGAGGACCCCGCAATGACCGCACGCTTCACCCGACGCCCGGCCCGCACGCGCAGCCGGCTCGTCCGGACAGCCGCGCCCGTAGCCGTCGCGGTCACCGGCGCCCTGCTGCTGGCCGGCTGCGGGGACCAGACGGGCTCCGGCGGTGAGGGCGGCGAGAAGACCGCGGGCAGCAAGGCGCCGCTCTTCGACAAGCTCCCGAAGAAGATCCAGGACGCGGGCGTCATCAAGGTGGGTACGGACGCCGCGTACAAGCCCATGGAGTTCAAGGACGGCCAGGACATCGTCGGTCTCGACCCCGACATCGCCAAGGAGCTCGGCAAGCAGCTCGGGGTGAAGTTCGAGTTCACCAACGGCACCTTCGACGGCCTGATCACCTCCATGCAGACCGGCCGCTTCGACATGATCATGTCGTCGATGACCGACACCAAGGACCGGCAGGAGGGCCTGGACGACAAGGGCAAGAAGGCGGGCAAGGGCGTCGACTTCGTCGACTACCTCACCGCCGGCTCCTCGATCCTCGTCCAGAAGGGCAACCCGGAGAAGATCGAGTCGGTCGAGCAGATGTGCGGGAAGAAGATCGCCACCCAGCGCGGCACGACCTCGCACGAGATCCTCAAGGCGCAGACCGACAAGTGCAAGAAGGACGGCGAGAAGCCGGTCTCCATCGAGCCGTTCGACACCGACGACGAGGCCCGGGTGCGGCTGAAGGCGGGCGGCGTCGCCGCCGACGTCTCCGACTTCCCGGTCGCGGCGAACGCCGCCAAGAGCGGCAAGAGCTTCGAGGTCGTCGGCGAGCAGATGGACTCCGCGCCGTACGGCATGGCCGTCACCAAGGGCAACGACGAGCTGAGCGGTGCGCTCAAGGCCGCCCTGACGAAGATTCTCAAGGACGGTTCGTACGAGAAGGCGCTCAAGAAGTGGGGCGTGCAGGACGGTGCCGTGTCCGAGGCGAAGATCAACAGCGGTTCCTGAGCCGGGACCCCGGCCGCTGAACCGCCGCTGTACGCACGCTGAAAGGCAAAGGCAAACCCCATGACCGTCCCCCTCGACAAGGCGCCGGCCGACGCGCCACCCCCGTCCGACCAGAAACCCGAGACGATCAAGGCGATACCCGTGCGGCACTACGGGCGCTACGTCTCCGCCGCCGTCGTGCTCGCGCTCCTCCTGCTCCTCGGCAACGCCTTCGCGGAGGCGGACCTGACCTGGGGCTCGGTCGGCGACTTCTTCTTCGACGACCAGATCATGGAGGGCGTCAAGAACACCATCGTGGTCAGCGTGCTGGCCATGCTGATGGGTCTGGTGCTCGGCATCGTCCTGGCGGTGATGCGGATGTCGAAGAACCCGGTCACCTCCTCGGTGGCCTGGGGCTACATCTGGTTCTTCCGCGGGACGCCCGTCTACGTACAGCTGCTGCTGTGGTTCAACCTCGCGCTGATCTTCCCCGTCCTCAACCTCGGTCCGATCTACAAGGACGAGATGACGGACGTCATGACGCCGTTCATGGCGGCGCTGCTGGGACTCGGCCTGAACGAGGCCGCGTACATGGCGGAGATCTGCCGGGCGGGCATCCAGTCCGTCGACGAGGGGCAGACCGAGGCCTCGCAGGCACTGGGCATGACCAACGGGCAGAACATGCGCCGGATCGTCCTGCCGCAGGCGATGAGGGTGATCGTCCCGCCCACCGGCAACGAGTTCATCAACCTGCTCAAGACCTCCTCGCTCTGTGCCGTGGTGATGTACGAGGAGACACTCCGCAAGGCGCAGAACATCGGCAACACCTCGAGCGCCGTGGTCGAGATGCTGCTGGTCGCCACCATCTGGTACCTGATCATCACGACGGTCTTCAGCATCGGCCAGTACTACCTGGAGCGGTACTACGCGCGCGGCTCCTCGAGGCAGTTGCCCGCGACGCCGTGGCAGCGGGCGCGGCAGCTGGTGTTCACCTTCAGCCGTGGCACGGGATCGGGAGCCGGCGGCGCCGGCGGAGCTGGGGGTGTGGGCGCATGAACGCGATGGTGAAGGCAGAGGCCGTACACAAGTCCTTCGGGCCGGTGGAAGTACTCAAGGGCATCGACCTGGAGGTGGCGCCGGGCGAGGTGTTCTGCGTCGTCGGTCCGTCCGGCTCCGGCAAGTCGACGTTCCTTCGGTGCATCAACCACCTGGAGAAGATCAACGCCGGCCGGCTCTACGTCGACGGCACCCTCGTCGGCTACCGCGAGCAGGGCAACAAGCTGCACGAGCTGCGTGACCGCGAAGTCGCGGCCCAGCGCCGCGACATCGGCATGGTCTTCCAGCGCTTCAACCTCTTCCCGCACATGACCGCGGTGGAGAACGTGATGGAGGCGCCGACTCAGGTCAAGCGCGAGAGCAAGGCGAAGGCGCGGGAACGCGCCCGGGCACTCCTCGACCGCGTCGGACTCAGCGACAAGACCGACAGCTACCCCTCCCAGCTCTCCGGCGGTCAGCAGCAGCGGGTGGCCATCGCCCGCGCGCTGGCCATGGAGCCGAAGCTGATGCTCTTCGACGAGCCGACCTCGGCCCTCGACCCGGAGCTGGTGGGCGAGGTGCTGGACGTGATGCGCGGGCTCGCCGAGGACGGCATGACGATGATCGTCGTGACGCACGAGATGGGCTTCGCCCGTGAGGTCGGCGACTCGCTGGTCTTCATGGACGAGGGTGTGGTTGTCGAGTATGGGAACCCGCGGGAGGTTCTGGCCAACCCACGGCACGAGCGGACGAAGTCGTTCCTGTCGAAGGTGCTGTAGCCGCCGGACTCCGGGCGATCGGCCCCGAGCCGGTGACATCCGTCGCTTCGTGGGGTGGGGTCTGGCTGGTCCCCGCCCCACGGGAGTAGCGTCTGGATCATGTTTGCTGCTTACGCCGCGCGCGTCGACAAGGACCAGCCGCTCGACGGACTGGAGTTGGGTGACCGGCCGGAACCCACGGTTCCGGCCGGCTGGACGACCGTCGACGTCAAGGCGGCGTCGCTCAACCACCACGACCTGTGGTCGCTGCGCGGCATCGGCCTCGGTGAGGAGTCGCTGCCGATGACGCTCGGCTGCGACGCGGCGGGCGTCGACGCCGACGGCAACGAGGTCGTGCTGTACTCCGTCATCGGCTCCACCGGCCACGGTGTCGGCCCGCGCGAGCAGCGCTCCATCCTCACCGAGAAGTACCAGGGCACCTTCGCCGAGCGCGTCGCCGTACCGGAGTGGAACCTGCTGCCCAAGCCGAAGGAGCTGTCCTTCGAAGAGGCGGCCTGCCTGCCGACCGCCTGGCTGACCGCGTACCGCATGCTCTTCACCAACGCCGGCGTACGTCCCGGCGACAGCGTCCTCGTCCAGGGCGCCGGCGGCGGCGTCGCGACCGCCGCGATCGTGCTCGGCGCGGCGGCCGGACTGCGGGTCTTCGCCACCAGCCGCCACGAGGCCAAGCGCAAGCGGGCGATGGACCTGGGCGCGGAGGCGGCCGTGGAGACCGGTGCCCGGCTGCCGCAGCGCGTCGACGCCGTACTGGAGACGGTGGGCGCGGCGACCTGGTCGCACTCCCTGAAGTCGCTCAAGCCGGGTGGCACCGTCGTCATCTCGGGTGCCACCAGCGGCCCGAACCCGCCGGCCGCCGAGCTCAACCGGGTCTTCTTCCTGGAACTGAAGATCGTCGGCTCCACGATGGGCAGCAAGGAGGAGCTGGCCTCGCTGCTGAGCTTCTGCGCCGCCAAGGGCATCCGCCCGGTCATCGACTCCACCCTCCCGCTGGACCGCGCCCGCGAGGGCTTCGTGAAGATGGCGGAGGGCGACCTCTTCGGCAAGGTCGTGCTGACCGTGTGAGGGTCTGAGCTTCCGGTTCGTTGTCGGGTGTGGATCGAGAGCACTGAACAACGCCGATCCACTCCGGTTACCCGGGTTCGCCGTCGCGCGTTTCCGTGATGCCGTCGTGAAGTGCCAGGGCAGCAGGGTGGGCGTCAGTCTCAGCCGGCCGGTGCGCGGCGTGAGCGGGACGAGCCGGCCCGAAGGCTGTCGCGAGCTGGCCGAGCAGGGGTGCTGCGGACGGGTGTCGGTCGCGACGTGGTGTGATCGTGTAGATGCCGCGGGTCGGGGGATCGACGAGGGCCACTGTGGTGATGTCGGTCCGCAGCGCGCACGTCAGCCCCCCTGGTATCAGCGCGATGGCGTGGCCGGTTGCGACCATGGCCATCTTGCCGGGCAGATCGGCTGCGGTGAGGTCGATGCGGGCGGTGACTCCGGCGCGGGCGGCGTGCTGGCGCAGCAGTGCCGCCGAGCCGTCGTTGTCCTCGACCCAGGTCTGGTCGGCCAGCGCCTGAATGCGCACCGGGTCGTGCCCGGCCTGCGGGTGGTCGACGGGCATGACGACGACCATCTCGTCCATCCCCAGGAATCGTCGTTCGAGACGCGGGTCGTTGGGTAGCCCTGGTGGCGCATCGGTGACGACAGCGATGTCGAGGTCGCCGGCGATCACGCGGTCGTGCAGTTGTGCGCTCAACCCGGGCAACAGGCTCCACCGGATGGGTCCGGCCGTGTCTAGAAGGCGGCGGATCGCCGCGGGCACGATCCCGGCGGCCAGAGACGGCGTCGCACCGACGGCCAGCGGCCGGCTGAGCGTCCCGTCGCGAACGCCCCGTACGGCACGAACGGCGCGGTCGGCCTCGTTGAGCGCGGCCAGAGCGTGGTGACGGAACACCTCGCCGGCCGACGTCGGCCGCACCCCGCGCGCGTGCCGCTGCACCAGCGGAACCCCTAGCCGGCGCTCCAGCCCGGCGATCTGCCGGGAGACGGCCGACTGCGTGTATCCGAGCTCGGCCGCTGCCGCCGACAGCGACCCGAGCCGGCACACCGTCACGAACGTCCGCCATACAGCCAAATCCATGGCACAAGTATGGTCGCTGGTATGCGTATCCCGCATTGTTGTCCTGCGAGATCTGCGCTTGTCGCAGTCATCGCGATGCCCCACCTTGGGACGCATGACCACACCGCACACGATCGCCGTCCTCGGCTTGGGCCGCATGGGCGCCGTGATCGCCACACGACTCGCCGACCACGGCTGGGACGTCGCCGGTTGGACGCGCTCCGGGCGCTCGGCAGGCGCTGTCGAGACGACCATCGATCCGAACGACGCTGTGGCGAAGGCCGACATCGTGCTCCTGGCGTTGTTCGATGGCCGGGCCTGCCAGCAGGTCGTCGACCGCGTTCGCGACTCGCTGCGAACGGACACGATCGTGCTGAACACCAGCACCATCGCCCCCGCCGAGGCGTCGAGGCTGGCCCGGCAACTCGGCTCGTCCTACGTTCACGCGCCCGTGCTCGGCTCCGTGCCGGCTGCCGCCGCCGGCGCCCTGCAGATTCTCGCCGCCGCCGACCACGACGCGCTCGACCGAGTCCGGCCGGTTCTGGAAGCGCTTGGCACCGTGCGGCGCGTCGACGACGCCGCCACCGCCGCTGCGCTCAAGTTGGTCGCCAACAACAGCCTCGCCGGTGCCGTCCTCGCGCTGCGCGACTCACTGCAGCAAGCCGACGCCCTGGGCCTGCCCCGTGCCCAGGTGCTGGACGTCCTCGAACTCGGCCAGCTCGGCGGGCTCGTCGCCCGCAAGCGAACCCTCCTCGCCGGCCAGCCGGCCGCTGCCACGGCCGAGTTCACGATCGGTGCGCTGGCCAAGGACATGGCACTGCTGGCCGCCGCGTCGAACATCCCGCTGCGCAGCACAGCCGACCTGGCCGACGCCTCTGCCGACCCTGAGGCCGACATCGCCGTTGCCGCCACGGTCCCCGCCGTGGGTGACGCCCTACTCGAACCCCTACGCGCCTACATCCGCGGACACGCCACCGGCGACCCCGCCCACTTCCGCGACGCGTTCCTGCCCACCGCCCACATCGAGGGAATCCGGGACGGCGCCTTCGTCTCGTGGCGCCTGGACGACTACTGCGCTCTCTTCCATAACCAGCCGGCCCCGGACGAACCGACCCGTTCCCGCCGCATCGACGCCATCGACGTCCACGGCACCGTCGCAACCGCAACCATGACGCTCTGGCACGGCGCGGACACCTTCACCGACATCTTCCTGCTGGTCCACGTCGACGACAACTGGCGCATCGCCAACAAGGCGTACCACCGGCACTCCTGAGAGGACGGCGGCACCCGCAGCGGTGATACCCCCACCAGCCTCAACGACTCAGAACAGCCTGGACGATCTGGCCGGGCCCGGCCAACGGCGGTAAGAAACTCCTCCGTTGGGGCGGCGATGGCCGCGACCGCTACGCCTGCCCCTGAGAGTCCGTGGTGTCAGTGGTGTCCGTGCCGGGGCCTCGCAGCAGGGCGGTGAGATGGGCCGCCGTCGCGGAGAGGTGGCGGCGGGCCGCGCCCAACTGGGCCTCGCTCACCCCGTGGTCGCGCGCCGCGTCGCGGACGTGGTCACGGAAGCGGTCCAGCAGACGTTCCAGGTCGCGACCCGGGTCGTCGCTGGGGGCATCGGTGTCCTTCGCCCAGTCGGGACGGACATGATCGGCGTCCGTAGCGTCCGGCGTGTCAGCAGCATCCGCGGGCCGGTCGCCGGCAGCGGGTCCGTGCCAGAAGTCCGGGGACCACGCCTTGGCGTATCCGGTGAACCGGCCCAGGTTGCCCATTTCGTGGGCCAGTTGGGACATGCCCTCGCGGACCGCGCCCGGCCAGTCGCCGGACTTCGCCCGCGACTGCACCTGGTCCTGCACCTGCCGGGCGATGCGCTGCACCTCGTCGACGGCCGCCGCGCGCGCCTCGGCCTCCTTCGCCTGGCGCTGGGCCTGCTGGGTCTCCCGCCTGGCGCGGCGGGTCTGTTCCTTCCACTCCTCCTTGGCCCGCCTCATCTCCTCCTTCGCCAGCCGCCACGCCTCCTTGTCGCCCCAACTCCCCTCCCACCCCGTCGATCCGCCCGTACGGGAGTGCTTGGCCTGTTCGCGCATCTCGCGCCGCAGGTCGCTGGCCGAGCCGCTGACGTCGTCGCGGATGTCGGCGGCGAGAGCGGTCAGCGAGGCGCTGATCTCGACTTCCAGCTCCGCCAACTCGTCCTGCCGCTCGGCGAGTTCGGCCCGTCCGGCGTCGGTGATCGAGTAGACCTTGCGGCCACCGCCCTCGGTGGCGTGGCTGACCAGCCCCTCGGCCTCCAGCTTGGCCAGCCGCGGGTAGACGGTTCCGGCGGACGGCGCGTACAGGCCCTGGAAGCGTTCCTCCAGCAGCCTGATCACCTCATAGCCGTGCCGCGGCGCCTCCTCGAGCAGCTTGAGCAGGTAGAGGCGGAGGCGGCCGTGGCCGAAGACGGGAGCCATGTCAGGCCTCCTTGCCGACGAAGCGGGCTTCGTCGTCGAGCGGCGGGGGACGGCGGAGGAGGGCGATGGCGCCGGAGACGCTGCTCGCCCTGACCCGGCCGCCGCCGCTGCCGAGCGTGCCGCTCAGCTTCTTCGCGCCCCATTGTCCGGCGGCCTTCAGCTCCTCGAACGCGCTGCTCACGGCGCCGCTCGCGCTGTTGGCCTCCACCGTGGCGTGTACGGGCCGGGGCAGCCGGATGGCGACCTCGCCGGAGACGGTGTTGAGGCTGATGTCGGGCTCGCCGCCGCTGCCGCCCGCGTCGAGGCCGGGGCCGAGGTCGAGGATCATGTCACCGCTGACCGAATCGGCCTTGACCGCCGGGCCGCCGCCGTCGATGACGGTCAGGTCGCCGGAGACCGAGTTGAACCGGAGGCTGCCGGTGAGGCCCTGCGTCTCGACGTTGCCGGAGACGGTGTCGGCCCGCACCGGGCCGGCCAGTCCGACCAGGGTGCTGTCACCGCTGACGCCGCGCAGGTCCGTACGTCCCGTGATCCCGGAGACGACCGCGCTCGCCCCGACCACGCCGACCGACAGCCGCACCCCGGCGGGCACCGAAACCGAGACGACGGCGCGCCGGTCCCAGCCCTTGCGGTCCAGCCACTTCAGGAAGCCCTGCCAGGGCACGTCCTCGTAGGCGACCACGAGTGTCCCGTCCTGCTCCTTGACCACCAGTGGCGGTCCGTGCACGTCGCTGACCTCGACACGGGTGCCGGGTCCGGCGGTGCCGACGACATTGACCGTGCCGTTGACGAGGCGCACCTCGAGCGTGTCGACGGGGGCGTCGAAGTCGAGGGTCTGCGGCTCGGAGATCTCCCACGAGCGTTCGGCGGGCACGGCGGCCTCCCGGATAGACGTCAGGACGCAGGGCGACATATCGCGTCTGTGGTCAACACGATATGTCGTGTGTGACGCTCGTGGCAAGCGCCCTCAGGGGGTCCGGTCGGTGCGGGCCGCCCGCGCGACGAGCATCGCAGTGGTGTCGAGCGCGGCAAGGTCCTCGGGGAGCCATGGCTGCCGGGTGCGCGGCCAGCGCCCCGATGCCGTGATCCTCCACGACCGTGACGTTCGTCAACGGCAACGACGCCAAGGGCGACGGATTGAAGATCGCACAGCGCTTCGCGTTCCCGTCCTTCAATCGCTGAGCGCGCACTGCGGCCGCAACACTGGCTAAACAGTTACAAACCCGCGAGCCGCCCTTTGCGGGGAATGCTTGAAGCTGTAATTAAATGTTGATGGAGTTTTTGGCCATCGAGCCGATGTCGAAAAATCCCCCTTACGTGCGCATGGTGAGTGTGCTGATATAAGCGTTGCGGGCAGCATCCATGGTCGTCCGGCGAAGAGGTCGCGCAGGGAAGCGCGCCAACGCTACAAGCCGTCGGAAACGCATTTACTCGTCACCCCTTCCGTTTCCTTCTTTCGCTGTTTCGGGAACCACGAATGGAGAATCCATGCGGAACATTCTGGTCATCGGTGGCGCGATCGCAGCGTTGTTTGCCTCGGGACCGGCCGCGCAGGGTGCGGCGGGAATTGTAGTCCCGCCCGACAAGATCGTCATCGAGCTCGCTACCGTCAACGGATCGGGGTGCCCCGAGGGCACCGCCGCCGTGGCCGTCGCCCCGGACAACACGGCCTTCACCGTCACGTACAGCGACTACCTCGCCCAGGTGGGCGTCGGCTCGACGCCCACCGACTTCCGCAAGAACTGTCAGCTCAATCTGCGCGTCCATGTGCCCCACGGCATGACGTATGCCATCGCCAGAGCGGACTATCGTGGATACGCCTACCTGGAGAAGGGTGCGACCGGGCAGGAGATCGCGAACTACTACTTTCAGGGCATGCCCCAGACGGTGCAGAAAAAGCACACATTCAAGGGGCCGTACGGCGACAACTGGCAGGCCTCGGACGAAACGGAAGTCGCTCAGCTGGTATGGGCACCGTGTGGTGAGAAGCGCAACTTCAACATCAACACCGAACTGCGCGTGAACGTCGGCACGTCCGACCCGGAGAAGACGACGAGCTTGATGACGATGGACTCGACGGACACCAGTATCAGCACCGTCTACCACCTCGCCTGGAAGGAATGCCCCACGCCGTCCTAGCCTCGATCTCGCATGAGGTCCCGTCAGCTTGCTGACGGGACCTCTTTGCTGCTCGTCGTGAGGGGTCTATCAGGATCAGGCTCTGTTCCCGTCATCGGTGGTGACGTCTATTGGGGCGCGAGGGCAATCCGCTGCCAGGCCAGTACGGCCTGCAGGACGATCGGGCAACGGTCCTGGTTGTGATCCGCCCGATCTACGTCTTCACGCGCGCGAGGGTCCACCGCTGGTCCGCCCATCCATGAGCGAGCGGGCCGCGCTTCAACTCTCGTTCGATTGTGCTATTTCAGGTGAGAGCGGCCGAAAGCGGGCAGGACCTCCGCCGCGAAGCGTTCGTCGGACTCGGCGACGAAGGACGGGTCGCGGAGATCTGGGGCAAGACGAGCGCCCCCCGGCTACAACACTGGCATCGCCGCGACCCGTGACCTGTCCCGGACCCTCGTCTACTCCGTCAACGGCAACGACGCCAAGGGCGACGGGCTGAAGATCGCACAGCGCTTCGCGTTCCCGGCCTTCAACCGCTGAGCGGCGCTACGGCCTTACTGCTGAGATTCAATGAGTGACGTCGCGGAGCCGTTCACCTTGAACTTCGAAGAGGGGGTATCCGCCGCGCGGCATCATGCGGAGATCAGCAGTAGATGAGTGGACTGTCCCGCCCGCTCGGACACCCGGCCCGTGGGTGGCGATGATCCTGCACCGGAAGGCGGATGCTCCGGTGGCGGGTGAAGTCATGTGCCGGCGTTCAGGACTCGACCAGTTGGAAGTGCCAGATGATCTCTGCCGGAACTCCGGCGTTGGCCGCCGCTGTAGCATCGGGTACCAGGTCCATCAGGCACCATGGCCAGTCCTCCCACGGCCCCAAGTCTGTCGTGAGCCTCCGCGGCGGCTCCTGTGACTCGGTCCGTTCCGCGGATCGCCCCTCGGGCTCCTCACAGCGTCGGACCTGCAGCCCCACCGCAAGCGCGGCACGGAGATAGTCCCCGACCAGGTGACGGTATGTCTCCAGCTGCCCCGGCTTCCCGTCCGCCATGCGAACCGAGGGAATCGAACCCCGCGCCACCCATTCCGGGTGGATGTCCGAGGTCACGAGGTGCCCGCCCGGGCGCAACACCCTGGCGAACTCCGCCATCACCGGCCCTAGGTCGGGAACATGCGTCAGGGCAAGGGAACAGACCACCAAGTCCATTGCATCGTCGGCCACGGGCAGCCGGCGTAGGTCGCCAAGGCGGAACTCGCCAGCCGGTACCCGCTCGCGTGCCCGCGTCAGCATGTCCGCCGAGCTGTCGACGCCGATGGCCCGGTGACCGCGCGCGGCCAGCAGGGCCGTCATCCGCCCGGTGCCGCAGGCGGCGTCCAAGGCGACACCCGTCGGCATTCCGTCGAGGATTTCCCCGACCACCGGCTCGTCGAGGTCGAACGCCGAGTTGGGGCCGTCATACGTCCTCGACCAGATCTGGTATCCGTCGACCGTGCCCACCCGAGCAACGTCCACAGCCGCATCCGCCAGCGCCTCGTCGTCAAGCAGCTTCCGGATCTCGCCGATACGCGCGTCGACGAACTCGCGATCGTGCTCCCCGATGAACGAACGCAGCAGGGCAGTCCCCTCTAGGCCCACCAGGTAGGCGAGCGGATTCTGGTGCATCACGGCGCGACGCTAGCGACGCTCGTGGCGGCGGCGCCACCCAATTTGCCCGTCACCCGCCTGGCGTGCTTGTCATCACTCCCGGCCGCGAGCGGTCATCTGCCTCGGAGGATGCCCGTGTTCGCAGTTCAAGGTGTAGGGCCCCGCGACTTCGAGTGCGACGCGGACTGGTTCCACAACGAGATCTACGACTTCGGCGTCGCCACCCTCGCCCCCGACCGCCGCCGGATCGCCGGGCTGGCCGCGCGTCTCCGTTTCCTGGGCAGGGGTGTGCCCTGGAGGTGTGGGCGGCTGGGTCCTCGTCTCGGCGTCTATTCGCGGTAGTTGTGGGGGTGGGTGGTGTAGCGGTGTCCGGTGGGTGCGGTTGTCTCGCGTCAAGTAGTTGGCAGGTTTTGGGGCTCGGGAAAGTTGGGGATGACGGGGTCGGCGACGCCGATGTGGACGTCGTAGGGGCGGTTCCAGGCGAGTGCCTCGTGGGGGCGGACGGTGTT
>NZ_JBOHCV010000187.1:0-2028 GCF_050698815.1 Streptomyces sp. | reverse complement strand
CGTAGCGCTCACCCGGGGAGTAGCGCGCCTCCTCGGTGTTGTCCCCGCCCTCGACGTAGATCGCGTCGGCCGGGCAGGCCCAGGCGCACAGCTCGCAACCGACGCACTTCTCCAGCCCGTCCGGATGCCGGTTGAGCTGGTGGCGGCCGTGGAAGCGCGGTGCCGTGGGCTTCTTGTACTCGGGGTACTGCTCGGTCAGCCGCTTCTTGAACATGCCCTTGAAGGTCACGCCGAAGCCGGCCACGGGATTGTGGGGGCCTGCCCCCAGTGGTTCGCGCTCAGACACCGTCGGCCTCCTTTCCGTCTGTTTTCTCGGCGGCCGCACCGCCGTCGGTGTCACCGTCGCCCGTGGCGCCGGCGCCGACCAGGGCGCGGTCGCGGTCCCGGTCCTGGCGCGAGGGGCGTCGCGGCACCGGCGGCAGTTTCTGTCCGGGCAGCGGCGGTACGGGATAGCCGCCCGCCATCGGATCGAACTCCTCGCCACCGGACTCGGCGGCCTCCTTCCTGGCGGCCTCCTCCTCCGCGCCCTCCTTGCGGCCGCGGAAGATGTCGACGACGAAGGAGAGCAGCAGGATCACCAGCGCGGCGCCGGCGACCCAGTAGACGATGGCGCTGAACTCGTAGCCCTCGTTGCGCATCGCCCGAACCGTGGCGACCAGCATCAGCCAGACCAGCGCGATGGGGATGAGGACCTTCCAGCCCAGCGTCATGAACTGGTCGTAGCGCACCCGCGGGAGCGTGCCGCGCACCCAGACGAAGAAGAAGATCAGCACCATCAGCTTGAGGAAGAACCACAGCAGCGGCCACCAGCCGTGGTTGGCGCCTTCCCAGTACGTGGAGATCGGCGCCGGCGCCCGCCAGCCGCCCAGGAAGAGGGTGACCGCGACGGCGGAGAGGGTGACCACATGGACGTACTCGGCGAGCATGAACAGCGCGAACTTGATCGACGAGTACTCGGTCTGGTAGCCGGCGACCAGGTCACCCTCGGATTCCGGCATGTCGAAGGGCGCGCGGTGCGCCTCTCCGACCATCGACACCATGTAGATGAGGAAGGAGACCGGCAGCAGAGCGGCGAACCAGGTGTCCTGCTGCGAGTCGACGATCGCCGAGGTCGACATCGAGCCGGAGTAGAGGAAGACAGCGGCGAAGCTGAGGCCCATCGCGATCTCGTAGCTGATGATCTGCGCCGTGGCGCGGACCGCTCCGAGCAGCGGATACGTCGAGTTCGAGGACCAGCCCGCCAGCACCACGCCGTAGGCGGCGATGGAGGCGGTGGCGAGGATGTAGAGGGCCGCCACCGGCAGGTCGGTGAGCTGCATCGCGGTGCGGGTGCCGAAGATGGAGACCTCGTTGCCCGGCGGCCCGAAGGGGATGACCGCGATCGCCATGAAGGCCGGGATGGCGCCGAGGATCGGCGCCAGCAGGTAGACGAACTTGTCGGCGCCCTTGACGACGACGTCTTCCTTCAGCATCAGCTTGATGCCGTCGGCGAGGGACTGCAGCATCCCCCAGGGACCGTGCCGGTTGGGGCCGATGCGCAGCTGCATCCAGCCGACGACCTTGCGCTCCATGACGATGGAGATCAGCACGGTCACCATGAGGAAGGCGAAGCAGAAGACCGCCTTGAGTGCGACCAGCCAGAGGGGGTCGTGGCCGAAGAAGGAGAGGTCCTCCTCGGCGAGGAGCGCGGTGCGCGGGGAGGTGACCGTCACGCCGCCACCTCCGCGAACCGGAGCTGAACCTGTACGAGCGCGCTCACGCGCCCACCTCCTCCGTCTCGGTCGCGGCGGCAGCCGCGATCCGCACGAGCTCGCCGGGACGCGCACCCGTGTCCGCGTGCACGCCGCCGCCGGCTGAGTTCATCGGCACCCACACCACGCGGTCCGGCATCCGCGTGACCTGGAGCGGGAGTCGAACGCTGCCACGCGGGCCGGAGACCGCCACCACGTCGCCGTCCGCGACACCCGCCTCGGCCGCGGTGGCCCGGGACATCCGGGCGAGGGCCGGGTGCCGGGTGCCGGCCAGCGC
>NZ_JBOHCV010000186.1:0-3466 GCF_050698815.1 Streptomyces sp. | reverse complement strand
CCGCCGATGGACAGCGCCCTGTACGGCTCGCGGCGGCGGGGGTCGGTCAGCAGCGCCGCGAAGTCCGCGAACGTGTCCGCCGGTACGAGATAGGCGCGGTCGAAGCGAGCGAGCAGTTCAGCGCGCGAGAGGACTTCGGCGAGCGGTACGGGGCGCGCGGCCTCGGCCGCGCGCTCGACGGCGCGCCGGGCCCGCCCCGTCGGGCGTTGGCTGATCGGTTCCATGCCCCGGACGGTAAGGAGCGGCGGGTTAACGGGACTTCTCCGAACCCTCAAAACCCTCCCGCCATCCGTTACCGGGGGTATGACGAGTATCGAAGATTTCGATACCGGATCGGATCCCGTCCTCCGCTGAACTCGCGAGGCCCGCAGCTTTATCCTCGAAACGGCTGAAGGACCCGGGGGAGAGGTATGCGATGAAGCGGCTGACTGCCGAGGATCCGCGCTGGATAGGCGACTACCGGCTGCTCGGCCGGCTGGGCGAGGGCGGCATGGGCCGGGTCTATCTCGCCCGTTCGGGGCGCGGACGTACCGTCGCGGTGAAGGCCGTACGGTCCGAACTGGCCCAGCAGCCCAACTTCCGGCGCCGCTTCGCGCAGGAGATCACCGCGGCCCGCCGGGTGGGCGAGGACTGGACCGCTCCCGTACTGGGCGCCGACACCGACGCCGCCACTCCCTGGGTCGCCACCGCCTACATCGCCGGGCCCTCGCTCGCGGAGGTCGTGGACGAGCAGTACGGGCCGCTGCCGGAGACGTCCGTCATGGCGCTGGCGTCCGGCCTGGTCCAGGCGCTGCGCGCCATCCACGGCGCCGGGCTGGTGCACCGCGACCTGAAGCCCTCCAACATCCTGCTCACCATCGACGGCCCCCGCGTCATCGACTTCGGCATCGCCCGCGCGCTGGACGCCGCGATGCAGTCCTCCGGCGGGCTGACCAGCACCGGCGCGCTGGTGGGCTCGCCGGGCTTCATGTCGCCGGAGCAGGTGCGGGGCGTCCAGGTCACCCCGGCGAGTGACATCTTCTGCCTGGGCGCGGTGCTGGCTTACGCGGCGACCGGGCGGATGCCCTTCGGCTCGGCCGACAGCGGGGTGCACGCGCTGCTGTTCCGCATCGCCGAGGAGGAGCCCGAACTGTCCGGTCTTTCCGGGCCGTTGCGGGACCTGGTCGCACACTGCCTCGCCAAGGACCCGGCCGCCCGACCCGGTCTGGACGCGCTGACCTCGCTCACGGCGGGCGAGCTGAGCGGCACGTGGCTGCCGGGCGAGGTGCTCGCGCAGCTGGGCCGGCACGCCGTCCAGCTGCTGGACAGCGAGGACCCGGAAGGCGACGCGACGCCGCAGGCCACCGCGGGCGCGGGGGCGAGCGCCTCCGCGCCGTCGACACCGCCGCCGTCCTACGGCCCGCCGTCCGGCGTCTACGGTCCGCCGACGAGCGCGCCGTACACACCCCCGTCCCCGCCGCAGCCCTGGCAGCAGCAGGGCGGTTACGGGTATCCCGGCGCTGGCCCCGGCCCCGGTCCTGGCACGCCACCGCCCACGGGGCCCTCCCGCCCCGCTCGCTCCGCGCGCAAGCTTGCCCAGACCCTGACCGTGCTGCTGAGTCTGGCGCTGGTGATGGGCCTGATCAGGATGATCGTGCACTTCATGGTGGACGATTCCCTCGGCGACGAGAACAAGGACCTGCTCGGCCAGGCGTACGTCGAGGACATCGACGGTTTCCACGGCCTGAAGAGCGCCACGCTGGCGCTGGAGTTCGTCAGCATTCCGCTGGGTGTCAGCGCGATCGTGACGTGGTCGATGTGGTGGTGGCGGGTGCGGCTGAACGCGGAGACGTTCGCACCGGGCCGCATCCGGTACGGGCAGGAGATGGCCGTCGGCGCCTGGTTCATCCCGGTGTGCAACCTCTTCGTGCCGAAGCAGGTGATCAACGACGTCTGGAGCGTGAGCAATCCGGCGGTCGCACCGTGGTACGGGTACGGGCCGCGCCCCAGTTCGCGGCGCGGGCTGGTCAACGGCTGGTGGTGGACGTGGATCTGCTACTTCTGCATCGGCTTCATCGGCAACTGGGAGAACTGGTTCAACGCCGACGACGTCAGCTCCGCCGAAGGCACCATCGCGCTGGCCCTGTTCACGGACTTCCTGGGGATCCCCGCGGCGATCCTCGCCCTCATGCTCGTCCTCCGGCTGACCTCCCTCCAGGACGACCACATCGCGAGCCGCCCGCACTGACACCGGCCCACCCACGAACATCCGTCCGACCGTCAAACGGGAACACGTCAGCAGCCCGACCGTGACCTTTGTGACGGACAGTGAGAGGGTCCCGGGACGCGCAGCGGTCCGGGGATCGCACTGGACCCTGGCGGGTTCGCGGGTACACGGCGTCGACCGACCGACGTGGGAATGGGGGAAGAGATGGCGGAGCTGGCTGCGGACGACCCGCACTCGATCGGCGGTTACCGGCTGTTGAGCAGGCTCGGGGCCGGCGGCATGGGCCGGGTCTACCTGGCGCGTTCCGCGGGCGGCCGTACGGTCGCGGTGAAGCTCGTCAAGGCGGAGCTGGCCGCGCAGACGGAGTTCCGTTCCCGCTTCCGGCTGGAGGTCGAGGCGGCGCGGCGCGTCGGACAGCGCTGGACCGCGCCCGTACTCGACGCCGACACCGAGGCCGAGACCCCGTGGGTCGCCACCGGTTACATCGCCGGCCCCTCCCTCGAACAGGTCATCGCCAACCGGGTACGTGCGGGAGGGCCCGGGCCGCTCCCCGAAGACTCGGTCCGCACCCTCGCCTTCGGGCTCGCCAGCGCCCTGCTGGACATCCACGGCGCCGGGCTCGTCCACCGCGACCTCAAGCCGTCCAACGTCCTGGTCACCATCGACGGTCCGCGCGTCATCGACTTCGGCATCGCCCGCGCCCTGGACGCGGTCGCCGATTCCACGGTGACCGGCACCGGCGTGATCGTCGGCTCGCCCGCCTACATGTCGCCCGAGCAGATCCGGGCCGGGCAGGCGACCCCGGCCAGCGACGTCTTCTGCATGGGCGCGGTGCTGGCGTACGCGGCGAGCGGGCGTACCCCCTTCGGAGGCACGGGCGGCGGCGTGCACTCGGTGATGTTCCGCATCGCAGCCGAGGAGCCGGACCTGGAGGGGATCGAGGAGCCGCTACGCGAACTCATCGCCTCCTGCCTCGCCAAGGACCCCGCTCAGCGGCCGGCGCCCGAGGACGTCATCGGGGCCGTGCAGCCGATCTCGACCGGCACCGCCTCGGCACCCTGGCTCCCCGCCACCCTCATCGCCGAACTGGGGCGGCACGCCGTTCAGTTGCTGGACACGGACACGCCGCCGTCGGGCTCGGGCCCGCCCGGGACCAGCACGGCGACGCTGCCCAGGCCGCCGGTTCCCGCCGGGCCCGAGCCCAGGCCCGAGCCCAGGGCGCAGGCGCAGGCGCCCGGCGGCACCGGCCGCCGGCAGCGC
>NZ_JBOHCV010000185.1:0-16750 GCF_050698815.1 Streptomyces sp. | reverse complement strand
CTCGTATGCCGTGTCCTGTGCCGCGGCGCTCAGTCCTTCTCTGCGACCAGTGCGTCCTCGCGTACCTCCGCGGCCACCTCGGCGGTCTTGCTCAGCTTCACCGGCTTGGACGAGGTGCCGTCGCTGGACAGCTCCATGACGGAGATCGTGCCGACGGTGCTCGCATCGGCCCAGCTGCACATGCCCAGACTCATGTCCGAGATCTCGAACTCCTGGCACTTGAGCACGTCACCGTCGAAGCCGGTCGGGGCGTAGACCTTCGGCTTGCCCTTGGCCTTGGCGCCGGTCGCGGTCTTCAGTGACTTGGCCGTCTGAGCGACGACCCAGTCGACGGCCTTCGCCGGGTCCGCGACCTTGCCGTAGGCGCCGCCGAGCTGCAACTTCTTGCTGGTGCCGGACTTGTACTTCGCGTTGACGTCCGCGTGGCTCGTCATGCCGGGCACCTTCTTGTCGCCGAAGGCCTTGCCGTCGCCCTTCGTGCCCTTGCCGTCGCGCTGGTACTCACCGGCGAGCGACTTCGGCGTCGTCAGCCGGTACGTGGTGTCATCGCCGCCGAACAGGCCGAAGAGGAGCACACCGCCGATGGCGACGGCCACGGCGACGGCCACGCCGACGATGACGGTGACCGTCCTGCCCCTGCCGCGTCCGCCGTCGTCCTGCATCTGCGTCATCGTCGAAGTCCCGTCGGCTACTTGATCTCGACCCGTGCGTCGTCGCGCACCTTGGACGTGGTCTCGGCTGCCTCGTCCGTCGTCATGTTATTGCCGGTCAACGCACCGGCCGGGTCGGCGAGCATGGTCATCGCCACGGTGCTGTGGTCGGCCCACAGGCACAGCGGCACCGTGTACTCCTTGATGCCGCTGGAGGAACCCGGCCGCGCTGTGAATTTGATGTGCTGGCACTTCATGACGGCGTCATCCATGCCTTCGGGCTCGGCCGACTCCGGGCTGCCCTGCAGTTCGGCCTTGCCGCCGCCGCTGGTCTCGGAATCCTTCTCCGCGTCGGCCGCCAGCTTCTCGAAGGCCACGTCCACGACCGCCTCGGGGTCCTCCACCTCACCCCACACGCCCTGCAGACTCAGCCTTTTCGCCGATGCGCTGCTGCCGGCGGTGTACGCGCCCGTGGCGTCCTTGGCGTTCTTGACGCCGTACGACTCGAACTCCCGCACATCCGACGAGCTCATTTCCTCCGAGGAGGTGGACCTCTTCTGGAAGTCGGTGGCCACTGTCTGCGGCGCGGTCAGCTTGTATTTCTTGCCGTCGTCCGCGACGCCGCCCACGCCTCCGCTGAAGAAGAGGACGCCACCGATGACGGCGCCCACCACGACCAGGGCGCCTAGCACGATGGCGACGGTCTTGCCCTTGTTGCCGCCGCCCTGCGGGGGCATCGGCATACCGGGCTGGCCCGGCTGACCGTAAGGTCCCGGCTGGCCGTACGGGGCCGGCTGACCCGGCTGCTGCGGGTAGCCGTACCCGGGCTGGCCGGGCTGCTGCGGGTAGCCGTATCCGGGCTGGCCCTGCGGCTGGCCGGGCTGCTGCGGGAACCCGTACCCGGGCTGGCCGGGCGGCTGACCGGGTGCGGCACCCTGCGGCGGCTGCCCGTACGGGCCAGGCTGCGGCGGCTGCTGGCCGTACGGTCCGGGCTGGTTGTAACTCATGGTGGCGCATCCCCTCCGTTTATGCGTCTGTGCCGACGCGCTCGCGCTGCATACATCCTGACCGACGCCGCTCATGAGCACTGCACCGGTCCCCAAACCGATTCGAGACTGCGACATCGGCGCCCGTACACTGCCGCCGTGACCGAGAACCCTCAGCAGCGCCCCGATTCCCGCGGGCCGAACGCAGCAGCCCCCGCCGATCTGCCGACCCAGTACGCGCCGGCCGAGGTAGAGGGGGAGCTGTATGAGCGCTGGGTAGCGCGAGGTTACTTCGAAGCTGACGCCAAGAGCGGCAAACAGCCCTACACGATCGTCATTCCACCCCCGAACGTCACAGGATCTCTCCACCTCGGCCATGCCTTCCAGCACACGCTGATGGACGCCCTCACCCGCCGCAAGCGCATGCAGGGCTACGAGGCGCTGTGGCTGCCCGGCATGGACCACGCGGGCATCGCCACCCAGAACAAGGTCGAGCAGCAGCTCGCCGAAGAGGGCAAGTCCCGGCAGGACTTGGGGCGCGAGGAGTTCGTCGAGCGCGTCTGGCGGTGGAAAGAGGAGTACGGCGGCAGGATCCTCGGCCAGATGCGGCGGCTCGGCGACGGCGTGGACTGGACGCGTGAGCGCTTCACGATGGACGAGGGCCTCTCCCGTGCCGTCCAGACCGTCTTCAAGCAGATGTACGACGACGAGCTGATCTACCGCGCCGAGCGGATCATCAACTGGTGCCCGCGCTGTCTCACCGCCATCTCGGACATCGAGGTGGAGTACCAGGAGGACGACGGCGAGTTGGTCTCGATCCGCTACGGCGGAGGTGACGGAGAGACCGACTCGGTGGTCGTCGCCACCACCCGCGCGGAGACGATGCTGGGCGACACGGCCGTCGCCGTGCACCCCGACGACGAGCGCTACGCGCATCTGATCGGCAAGCGGATCAAGCTGCCGCTCACCGACCGCACCATCCCGGTCATCGCCGACGCGCACGTGGACCCGGAGTTCGGCTCCGGGGCGGTCAAGGTCACTCCGGCGCACGACCCGAACGACTTCGCCATCGGCGCGCGGCACGACCTGCCCGCGGTGACCGTCCTGGACGAGCGCGGCGTGATCACCGCGCACGGACCGTTCCAGGGCCTGGACCGTTTCGAAGCACGCTCGGCGATCGTGGCCGCGCTGCGCGAGCAGGGCCGTATCACCTCCGAGAAGCGCCCGTACACGCACAGCGTCGGACACTGCTCGCGCTGCAAGACCACCATCGAGCCGCGGCTGTCCATGCAGTGGTGGGTCAAGGTCGGTCCGCTGGCGCAGGCCGCGGGTGACGCGGTGCGCGACGGGCGGGTGACCATCCACCCCGCCGAGATGTCGGCCCGCTACTTCGACTGGGTCGACAACATGCACGACTGGTGCATCTCCCGGCAGCTGTGGTGGGGCCACCGCATTCCGGTCTGGTACGGGCCGGACGGGGCGGTCCGCTGCCTGGGCCCCGACGAGGCCCCGCCGGCCGGCGAGGGGTGGACGCAGGACCCGGACGTGCTGGACACCTGGTTCTCCTCCGGGCTGTGGCCCTTCTCCACCCTGGGCTGGCCCGAAAAGACCCCGGATCTGGCGAAGTTCTACCCGACGGACGTGCTGCTGACCGGGCACGACATCATCTTCTTCTGGGTCGCCCGGATGATGATGTTCGGGCTCTACGCGATGGACGGGGTCGCCCCCTTCCACACCATCGCCCTGACGGGGCTGGTCCGGGACGAGCACGGCAAGAAGATGTCGAAGTCCAACCCCAACTCCGTCGACCCGCTGGATTGGATGGACGCCTACGGCTCCGACGCCGTCCGTTTCACGCTGGCCAACGGCGCCAACCCCGGCGCCGATGTGCCGATCGGCGAGGACTGGGTCAAGGCGTCACGCAACTTCGCCAACAAGATCTGGAACGCGACGCGTTTCGCGCTGATGAACGGCGCGACGGTCGACGGCCCGCTGCCGGACGCCGCCGACCTGTCGGCTGCCGACCGCTGGATCCTCTCCCGGCTCAACTCGGTCGTCGCCGAGGCCGACGGCTACTACGAGGACTACCAGTTCGCGAAGCTCTCCGACACGCTCTACCACTTCGCCTGGGACGAGGTCTTCGACTGGTACGTCGAGCTGTCCAAGACCACCTTCGGCAACGGCGGCCAAGCCGCCGATGTCTCGCGCCGCGTGCTCGGCGAGGTGCTGGACGTCATGCTGCGGCTGCTGCATCCCGTGGTGCCGTTCGTCACCGAGACGCTGTGGACGACCCTGACCGGCGGCGAATCCGTCGTCGTCGCTTCCTGGCCCGGCGATTCGGGATTCCGTGATCCGGCGGCGGAGCGGGAGATCGCCACGCTCCAGCAGGCGGTCACCGAGGTCCGCCGGTTCCGCGCCGACCAGGGCCTCCAGCCGGGGCAGCGGGTTCCCGCCCGACTCTCCCTGGAGGGCACCCCGTTGAGGGCGCACGAGGACGCGATCCGGCAGCTGCTGCGGCTCCAGCCCGCGGGTGAGGGCTTCCATGCCACCGCCTCGCTGCCGGTCGCCGGCGCCACGGTGGAGCTGGACCTGTCGGGCGCGATCGACGTCACGGCGGAACGCAAGCGGCTGAGCAAGGACCTGGGCGCGGCGGAGAAGGAGCTGGCCCAGACCACGGCGAAGCTCGGCAACGAGGGTTTCCTCGCGAAGGCGCCCGACCACGTGGTGGCCAAGATCCGGGAACGCCGCGACGTCGCCGAGTCCGACATCGCCCGTCTCCGGCAGCAGCTCGCCCAGCTGCCGAGCGGGTAGTCCGTGCCCCGGCCCGTCGGCGTCCCGGCGGGCCGGCGTACGTAGACTGGCCGTGTGAGTGACCAGCACCGGCCCCCCGAGCCCGACCCCCGCGAGGATCCCGACGAGCAGAACGGGACCGCGCCCCCGGCGCCTTCCGAGTTCGAGGAGATCGTCGGTGCGGAGACCGACCGCGACCCCGATCTCGCGGTCATCGAGGCGGGCAGCCGCACGCTCCGCGCGCAGGCCGGTCCACCGCAGGCCGACGTCGTACCGATGCGGCCCGCGGACCCGGAGACCGACCGTGCGTTGCGCGAGGTCGAGGTCGAACTGGCCGGGCGGTGGCCGGAGACCAAGCTGGAACCGTCGCTGGACCGCATCGCGGCGCTGATGGACGTGCTGGGCGAACCGCAGCGCGCGTACCCCGCCATCCACATCACCGGCACCAACGGCAAGACGAGCACGGCCCGCATGATCGAGGCGCTGCTGAGCGCGTTCGAACTGCGCACCGGGCGCTACACCTCGCCGCACGTCCAGTCGATCACCGAGCGGATCAGCGTGGACGGCGCGCCCATCAGCGCCGAGAAGTTCATCGAGACGTACGAGGACGTCAAGCCGTTCGTCGAGATGGTCGACGCCCGGCAGCCGCACCGGCTGTCCTTCTTCGAGGTGCTGACCGGCATGGCGTACGCGGCCTTCGCCGACGCGCCCGTGGACGTCGCCGTCGTCGAGGTCGGCATGGGCGGCGGCTGGGACGCCACCAACGTCATCGACGCGGGTGTCTCCGTCGTCACGCCCATCGCCCTCGACCACACCGAGCGGCTCGGCGACACCCCGGAGAAGATCGCGGGGGAGAAGTCCGGCATCGTCAAGCGGGACGCGACCGTCGTACTGGCCCAGCAGCCGGTCGAGGCCGCCTCCGTGGTGCTGAAGCGGGCCGTCGAGGTGGACGCGACGGTGGCCAGGGAGGGCCTGGAGTTCGGCGTGGTGGCGCGGGAGGTCGCCGTCGGCGGGCAGCTGATCACGCTGCGCGGCCTCGGCGGGGAGTACCCGGAGGTCTTTCTGCCGATGCACGGCGCCCACATGGCGCACAACGCGGCGGTGGCGCTGGCCGCCGTCGAGGCGTTCTTCGGCGCCGCCTCCGCGCAGCGGGCCGGCCGCACCCTCGACACCGACATCGTCCGGCAGGCCTTCGCCTCGGTCTCCTCGCCCGGCCGCCTGGAGTTGGTACGCGCCAGCCCCACCGTCCTTCTCGACGCGGCGCACAACCCGGCCGGCGCCCGGGCCGCCGCCGAGGCGATCGGCGAGGCGTTCGGTTTCAGCCATCTCGTCGGGGTCTTCGGGCCGAGCCGCGACAAGGACGTACGAGGCGTCCTGGAGGCATTCGAGCCGATCTTCGCGGAGATCGTGGTCACCCGTAACTCCACCCACCGCGCGATGGACGTCGACGCGCTGGCCGCGCTCGCCGTCGAGGTCTTCGGCGAGGACCGGGTCCAGGTGGAGCCACGGCTGGACAGTGCGCTGGAGGAAGCGATCACGCTCGCCGAGGCGGAGGGCGAGTACGCGGGTGCGGGTGTGCTGGTCACCGGCTCGGTCATCACCGCGGGCGAGGCCCGGCTGCTGCTGGGGAGGGACCGCTGATGCGCATGCTCTGCGCGTGCACGCTGCTGGGTGAGTTCTTCGTCATCGGCTTCGCCGGTCTCGTCGCGATGCAGACCAGTGATCTGCGGGCGGGCACCGTCTGGGCGGTCAGCGGCGTGGCGATGCTGCTGTGCCTGCTGCTGTGCGGGGTGCTGACCCGCCCGGGCGGCGTGCAGCTGGGCTGGGCGCTGCAATCGGCACTGATCGCGTCGGGCTTCGTCGTCCCCACGATGTTCTTCCTCGGCGCCTGCTTCGCGGGACTGTGGTGGGCTTCGGTCCACTTCGGCCGGAGGGTGGACGAGGCGAAGGCCGCCCGGCTCGCAGCCGAACCTGACACTGCGTGACGGTGGCCCGGGCTGCCCGTGTACCCTCTGGTCACCCGTTTTCCGTTTTCCGCGGTACCGCCACGTAGAGCAGCACCGCCGTACCGCGAGCACCGCCGGTACCGCTTCCTCAAGGAGTCCGCAGCATGAGCCAGCGCACCCTCGTCCTGCTCAAGCCCGACGCCGTACGCCGCGGCCTGATCGGCGAGATCCTCGGCCGCATCGAGAGCAAGGCCGACTGGGCGATCACGGCGCTGGAGCTGCGCACCCTGGAGCGGTCCACCCTGGAACTGCACTACGCCGAGCACGTCGGCAAGCCGTTCTACGAGCCGCTGGTGGAGTTCATGGAGTCCGGTCCGTCCGTGGTGCTGGTCGTCGAGGGTGAGCGCGTCATCGAGGGCGTACGCACGCTCACCGGTCCGACCGACCCGATTGCAGCAGTGCCCGGCTCCATTCGGGGGGACTTCGGCACGATTGTGCGGGAGAATCTGATTCACGCATCGGATTCCGAAGAGTCCGCGGAGCGGGAACTGAAGATTTTCTTCCCCGACTTCGGCTAGCCTTCCGCTGACGCCGTGTCAGCCGTCAAAGCCCCGATGACCTGGGGCGACCGATATTTTCCGGTCGCCCTTCGGCATATGCGCGAGGGATCGGGGGAACGCATCACCCCGACACGACGTCACTGCTTACAGGGACGACGGCGGTTACGCAGACAATGGCGGGACACCCTCGCCACGTGTTCGAGCGACCGCGTCTACGATGGACACTCGCGTCGCCACAGCGTGAGCGCGGACACATTTTCCTGCCGTCCTCCCTTACACATCGCTCCAGTTGGAAGGCCAGACGCATCCTATGGCGAACAACATGTCGTTCATCGGCCGTGATATGGCTGTCGACCTCGGGACCGCCAACACGCTGGTGTACGTCAGGGGCCGCGGGATCGTACTCAACGAGCCCTCCGTCGTCGCCATCAACACCAACACCGGCGGCATTCTCGCGGTCGGCGCCGAAGCGAAGAAGATGATCGGCCGCACCCCGGGCAACATCGTGGCGGTGCGTCCGCTGAAGGACGGCGTCATCGCCGACTTCGAGATCACCGAGCGGATGCTGCGCTACTTCATCCTCAAGATCCACAAGCGGCGGTACCTCGCCCGCCCGCGCGTGGTCATCTGCGTGCCCTCGGGTATCAGCGGTGTCGAACGCCGTGCCGTGATCGAGGCGTCCACGCAGGCGGGAGCCCGGCAGGTGCACATCATCGAGGAGCCCATGGCCGCCGCGATCGGTTCCGGACTTCCCGTGCACGAGGCCACCGGCAACATGGTCGTCGACATCGGTGGTGGCACCACCGAGGTCGCGGTCATCTCACTCGGCGGCATCGTCACGGCCCAGTCGATCCGGGTCGCGGGCGATGAGCTGGACAACGCGATCATCCAGCACATCAAGAAGGAGTACAGCCTGCTGCTCGGTGAGCGCACCGCCGAGAGCATCAAGATCACGATCGGTTCCGCGCACTCCCTGGACAAGGACGAGCACACCGAGATCCGCGGCCGTGACCTGGTCAGCGGGCTCCCCAAGACGGTCGTCATCTCGGCCGCCGAGGTTCGCAAGGCCATGGAGGAGCCGGTCAACGCGATCGTCGACGCGGTGAAGACCACGCTCGACAA
This sequence comes from Streptomyces sp., assembly GCF_050698815.1. GTDB lineage: Bacteria > Actinomycetota > Actinomycetes > Streptomycetales > Streptomycetaceae > Streptomyces. The sequence goes on along the minus strand of NZ_JBOHCV010000185.1, from coordinate 8,696 downwards.
GTGCCCTCCCGAGCTGTCCGGTGATGTGATGGACCGTGGGATCGTGCTGACCGGCGGTGGTGCGCTGCTGCGCGGCCTGGACGAGCGGCTGCGCAGCGAGACGGGCATGCCGATCCACATCGCCGAGGACCCGCTGGACTCCGTGGCGCTGGGCTCCGGCAAATGCGTGGAGGAGTTCGAGGCGCTCCAGCAGGTCCTCGACTCCCAGCCGAGGCGATGAACTGAAAAACGCGTTCCGCCGTGCGGATCCGCCGCATGGACGACGACCAGTCCGCGCGGCGGCTCGTTAACCGTTCCGGAGCATGCTCCGGTCCGACCGACTGAGGAAAGGCACGGCCGCCGCACGTGAGGGACACACGAGAAAGCCGGCTGCTGCTCGTACTTCTGATCGCCATCGCGTTCGCACTGATCACGGTGGACATCAGGAAGGGCGAGCAGTCTCCGCTCGACAGCGCGCGGCAGGCCGCCGCGTCCGTCTTCGGGCCCGTGGAGAACGGAGTGTCGGCGGCCATCGACCCCGTGGGCAACTCCATCGCGGCGGTACGCGACTCAGGCGTACGGCACGACCGCATAAGCCGTCTCGAGGCGGAGAACACGCAGCTCAAGCAGAAGCTCGGCTCCACTGACCGTAACCGGTCCCGTGCTCAGGAGCTGGACAGGCTGCTCAAGACCGCCGGCGCCGGGGGGTACGGGCTCAAGGGCGCTCAGGTCGTCGGGATCGGCGCGGCCCAGGGCTTCTCCTGGACCGTCACCATCGACGCGGGCCGCGCGGACGGCATCGCCCGCGACATGACGGTCATCAACGGCGACGGTCTCGTCGGCCGCGTCACCACCGTCGGTTCCTCGTCCGCGACGGTGCTGCTCGCCAACGACCCGGACTTCTCCGTCGGTACCCGCATGGAGAAGAGCAACGAGCTCGGCTTCGCCACCGGCCGCGGCGGCGACTCCATGACCGTCCAGCTGCTGAACGGCAAGTCGGACGTGAAAAAGGGCGACCGGATAGTGACTTTCGGCTCCCGTGACAACAAGCCCTTCGTGCCCGGCGTGCCCGTCGGCACCGTCACCAAGGTCGACCGCACCGGCGGCGACCTCACCCGGAGCGTCAGCGTCCGCCCCTTCGTCGGCTTCAGCAAGCTCGACATCATCGGCGTGGTCGTGCAGCCGCCGCGCACCGACCCGCGCGACGAGGTGCTGCGGTCCAAGAAGCCGGCCAAGCCCAAGCCCGCCCCCACGGTGACCGTCACCAAAACGCCGAGTCCCAGCGCCTCGGCCCCCAGGAGCTGACCGATGCACCTCAACCGGATCCTGCTCTCGACCACCCTCGTCATCGGCGCCCTGCTCGTCCAGGTCAGTGTGCTCGCCAGGCTCCAGCTGCCCGGTGCCGTACCCGACCTGCTGCTGCTCGTCGTGCTGGGGCTGGCGATGGTCTACGGGCACACCACCGGCGCCGTGATCGGCTTCGCAGCCGGGCTCGTCGCCGACCTCGCGCCCCCCGCCGAACACGCCGTGGGACGCTACGCCCTGGTGCTGTGCGTCGTCGGCTACATCGCGGGTCTGACCAAGCCCGACACCGGGCAGCACCGTTCGGCGACCGTGCCGATGCTCGTCGTCGCCATCGCCGCGGTCAGTTCCACGCTGCTGTACGCCGGCGTGGGCACCCTCGTCGGTGACGCCGCGGCCGCCCAGGCCGCACTCCTTCCGCTGCTGCTCACGGCCGCCCTCTACGACCTGCTGCTGGCGCCCTTCGTGGTGCCGCTGATCATGTGGCTGGCCCGGCACACCGAGCGCGGCCCGGTCACCTCCGACACGGCGGGGGCCGGCAGCCTGGCCAGAGGCGACGGCCGCGCCTACGGCTGGCTCTCCTCCGGCACCGGCCTCAATACCGGCGGCGGCGCAGACGGCCTCTTCGCCAAGGCGGGGCGCGGCGGCACCGTGCGTAACGCTCGCAACGGCAAGACGGTCCGGATGGGTATCCAGCCGGGCAGCCTGCTGGGCCGGTCGAAGAGCAAGGACAAGCTCAAGGGGGTCAAGCGGTTGTGAGCAACCTTCCCGAGACCGGGCGCTCCCACCGGGTCAACATCCGCCTCATCGCCATTCAGATCCTGGTGATGTCGCTGCTGCTCACCCTGGGCGGACGCCTGTGGTATCTCCAGGTGCGCAACGGCGACGAGTACCAGAAGGAGGCCGCGGGCAACCACGTACAGCAGGTGGTGCAGCCCGCCACCCGCGGCGCCATCCTCGACGCCCGCGGCGTGCCCATCGCGGACAACGAGACGAGGCTGGTCGTCTCCGCCTCGCGCACCGAGCTGATGAAGATGGACGACGAGGGCAAGGCCGTCCTCAACCGGCTCGCCGGTGTCCTGGACATGAGCCCCAGGACCGTACGCGAGAAGGTCCGGCTCTGTGACGCGAAGACTCCGCAGCCGTGCTGGAACGGCTCGCCGTACCAGCCCATCCCCGTCACCGACGAGGCCACCACCCAGCAGGCCCTGCAGATCCGTGAGCGGGCCGAGGACTTCCCCGGCGTCACCGCCGAGCCCACCGCCGTACGCCGCTACCCCGCGCCCTACGGCGCCGCCTCCTCGCAGCTGCTCGGCTACATCTCGCCGGTCACGGACGAGGAAATCAGGAAAGCCGAGGACACCGACTCCCCGTTCCTCTCCTCCGACGAGATCGGCCGCTCCGGCCTGGAGCGCAGCTACGACAGCAAGCTGCGCGGCAGTTCGGGCGTCACCCGCTACGAGGTGGACAACCTCGGACGGGTGATGGGACGCGCCAAGAGCGACAAGGCGAAGCCCGGATCCAGCCTCGTCACCAGCATCGACTCCCGGGTGCAGGCCGTCACCGAGCAGGAGCTGGAGACGGCTATGCAGAACGCGCGGAAGGAGCACGACAGGAACACCAACAGGAACTACAAGGCGGACGCCGGCGCGGCCGTGGTGATGGAGAACAAGACCGGCCGCGTCATCTCGATGGCCTCCAAGCCCGGCTACGACCCGAACGCTTGGGTCGGCGGCATCTCGGGCAAGGAGTACACCCGGCTCACCGGGAAGAAGTCCAACTACCCGCTGCTCAACCGCTCCATCCAGGGCCTGTCCGCGCCCGGATCCGTCTTCAAGGTGATCTCGACAGCCGCCGCGGTGAAGGCGGGCAACGGCTTCGACGAGGACTACAACTGCCCCTCCTCGTACAACGTCGGCGGACAGACCTTCAAGAACTTCGAGTCCGAGGGCCACGGCAGCATCACCCTCGGCGGCGCGCTGGAGGTCTCCTGCGACACCGTCTTCTACGACCTCGCGTACAAGCAGTGGCTCAAGGACGGCGGCAACAACCCCAAGAAGCACACCAAGGACTGGTTCTACAAGATCGCGCACAAGTTCGGCCTCGGCGACGAGACCGGCGTCGACCTCCCCAACGAGGTCACCGGCCGGGTCCCCGACCGCCAGTGGAAGAAGGACTACTGGAAGGCGAACAAGGACGCCTGGTGCAAGCAGGCCAAGGGCGCCGATTCCTACGCCGACAAGATCGCCAAGGAGAACTGCGTCTCCGGCATGAAGATGCGTGCCGGTGACAGCGTCAACTACTCCATCGGCCAGGGCGACACCCTCGTCACCCCCATCCAGATGGCGACGATCTACGCGGCGATCGCCAACGGCGGGACCATGTACGACCCCACCCTCGGGAAGGCGTTCATCAGCCCGGACGGCAGGGATGTAGAGGACATCGAGCCGAAGTCGCACGGCAAGCTTCCGGTGAGCAAGAAGACCCTCAAGAACATGGACAGGGCGCTCGCCGGTGTCGCCGAACGCGGCACGGCCGCATGGCGGTTCGGCCAGGCCGGCTGGCCGCAGGACAAGATCAAGATGCACGCCAAGACCGGTACGGCCGAGGTGGCGGGCAAGCAGACCACGTCCTGGTTCGCGACCTACACCAAGGACTACACGATCGTGATGACGATCTCCCAGGGCGGCACCGGCTCCGGCGCCTCGGGCCCGGCCGTACGCAACATCTACAACGCGATGTACGGCGTCGGCTCCAAGGGTGAGGTCGACCGCGACGCCGCGATGCTGCCCTCCCCCGAGGAGGACCTGCCCACCCTCGACAAGCACGGCAACATCTCGGCACGGCAGGACGAGGACTTCAAGAAGCGGGCCGAGCGGGCCTCGGCGGGCGCACCGGACGCGGGTGCCACCGGATGAGCACGCACTCCTACACCGTCAGCGGCTACGGGCCGCAGAAGCGCTCGGCCTGGGGCCGGCTCACCGCACGCGACTCGGCGGTGTGGCGACTGGACTGGGTGATGGTGCTGGCCGGGGCGGCGCTGTCCGTCGTCGGCTCGCTGCTGGTGTGGTCGGCCACCCGCAACCGCACCGACCTCAACAACGGCGACCCGCACTACTTCCTGACCCGGCACGTGCTCAGCCTGGCCGTCGGGCTCGTGCTGATGGCCGGGATCGTCTGGCTCGGCCACCGGCGGCTGCGCGGAGCCGTGCCGTTCCTGTACGGCGCCTCGGTGCTGCTCGCCCTCCTCGTCCTGACCCCCCTGGGCGCGACCATCAACGGTCAGCGTGCCTGGCTGCACCTGGGCGCCGGCTTCTCCCTCCAGCCCGCCGAGTTCATCAAGATGACGGTGATCCTCGGCATGGCGATGCTGCTCGCCGCGAAGGTGGACGCCGCGGACCGGGAGCATCCCGACCACCGCACCGTGCTGCAGGCGCTGGGCATGGCCGCGGCGCCGATCCTCATCATCATGCTGATGCCGGACCTCGGCTCGGTGATGGTGCTGGTGATAATCGTGCTGGGCGTGCTGCTCGCCTCCGGAGCCTCCAACCGCTGGGTCATCGGCCTGTCCGTCGCGGGCACCGCCGGAGCGGTGTCGGTCTGGGCGCTGGGCCTGCTCGACGACTACCAGATCGCCCGCTTCGCCGCCTTCGCCAACCCCGCCCTCGATCCGGCGGGAGTCGGCTACAACACCAACCAGGCGCGGATCGCGATCGGCTCCGGCGGGCTCGCCGGGAAGGGCCTCTTCGAAGGCTCCCAGACCACCGGACAGTTCGTCCCCGAGCAGCAGACCGACTTCGTCTTCACGGTCGCCGGCGAGGAACTGGGCTTCCTGGGCGGCGCCTTGATCATCGTGCTGCTCGGTCTGGTGATCTGGCGGGCCTGCCGCATCGCGCGGGAGGCGAGCGACCTCTACAGCACCATCGTGGCGGCGGGCGTGATCGCCTGGTTCGCCTTCCAGTCGTTCGAGAACATCGGCATGACCCTGGGCATCATGCCGGTCGCGGGCCTGCCGCTGCCGTTCGTCTCCTACGGCGGGACCTCGATGTTCGCGGTGTGGATCGCCCTGGGGCTGCTCCAGTCCATCAGAGTCCGGCGCCCCGTCTCCGCCTGAGGCGTCCACCGGCGTTCATGGGCGGGCCTGCGTCACCACCGCGGGTCCGCCCCCTCCGGGCCCGCGTTACGCTGAGGGGTCACCCGCCGTACGAGCGCGCCCGGCGCACCCCGATCCGAGGAACCATCCATGTCAGTCGAGTCGGTCTTCCCCAGGCTGGAGGCCCTCCTCCCGCACGTCCAGAAGCCGATCCAGTACGTCGGCGGCGAGCTGAACTCCACCGTCAAGGACTGGGACTCCTGCGACGTCCGCTGGGCGCTGATGTACCCGGACGCCTACGAGGTGGGGCTGCCCAACCAGGGCGTCATGATCCTCTACGAGGTGCTCAACGAGCGCGAGGGCGTGCTGGCCGAACGCACCTACAGCGTCTGGCCGGACCTGGAGAAGCTGATGCGGGAGCGTGAGGTCCCGCAGTTCACCGTCGACGCCCACCGCCCGGTCGGTGCCTTCGACGTGCTCGGCGTCTCCTTCTCCACCGAACTCGGCTACACCAACCTGCTCACCGCCCTCGAGCTGTCCGGCATCCCGCTGGAGGCCAAGGACCGTACCGACGAACACCCGATCGTGATGGCGGGCGGTCACGCGGCCTTCAACCCGGAGCCGGTCGCGGACTTCCTCGACTGCGCGGTCGTCGGCGACGGCGAGCAGGCCGTGCTGGAGGCCACCGAGATCATCCGCGGCTGGAAGAACGAGGGCCGTCCGGGTGGCCGGGACGAGCTGCTGCTGCGGCTGGCGAAGACCGGCGAGGTGTACGTACCCGCGTTCTACGACGTGGAGTATCTGCCCGACGGCCGCATCTCCCGTGTGGTGCCAAACCGTTCGGGAGTTCCGTGGCGGGTCTCCAAGCGCACCGTGATGGACCTGGACGAGTGGCCCTACCCCAAGCAGCCGCTGGTGCCGCTGGCCGAAACCGTGCACGAGCGGATGTCGGTGGAGATCTTCCGCGGCTGCACCCGCGGCTGCCGCTTCTGCCAGGCGGGCATGATCACCCGCCCGGTGCGCGAGCGTTCGATCACCGGCATCGGCGACATGGTGGACAAGGGCCTGAAGAGCACCGGCTTCGAGGAGGTCGGGCTGCTCTCCCTCTCCTCCGCCGACCACAGCGAGATCGGCGACGTGGCGAAGGGCCTCGCCGACCGCTACGAGGAAGACAAGATCGGCCTGTCGCTGCCCTCCACCCGGGTGGACGCCTTCAACATCGACCTCGCCAACGAGCTGACCCGCAACGGCCGCCGCTCCGGCCTGACCTTCGCGCCGGAGGGCGGCAGCGAACGTATCCGCAAGGTCATCAACAAGATGGTCTCGGAAGAGGACCTGATCCGCACCGTCGCCACCGCCTACGGCAACGGCTGGCGGCAGGTGAAGCTCTACTTCATGTGCGGTCTGCCCACCGAGACCGACGAGGACGTGCTGCAGATCGGCGACATGGCGGTCAACGTCATCGCCAAGGGCCGCGAGGTCGCCCGGTCCAACGACATCCGCTGCACGGTGTCAATCGGCGGCTTCGTACCCAAGCCGCACACCCCCTTCCAGTGGGCGCCGCAGCTGTCCGCCGAGGACACCGACGCGCGGCTGGCGAAGCTGCGCGAGAAGATCCGGGGCGACAAGAAGTACGGCCGGTCCATCGGCTTCCGCTACCACGACGGGAAGCCGGGCATCGTCGAGGGCCTGCTCTCCCGCGGTGACCGCCGCGTCGGCGCGGTGATCCGCGAGGTCTACGAGCGGGGCGGGCGTTTCGACGGCTGGCGCGAGTACTTCAGCTACCAGCTGTGGATGGACTCCGCCGCGCGGACCCTGCCGGAGTTCGGCGTGGACGTCGACTGGTACACGACGCGGGAGCGCACCTACGAGGAGGTCCTGCCCTGGGACCACCTGGACTCCGGCCTGGACAAGGACTGGCTCTGGGAGGACTGGCAGGACTCCCTCGACGAGACCGAGGTCGAGGACTGCCGCTGGACCCCCTGCTTCGACTGTGGCGTGTGCCCGCAGCTCGACCTCGACATCCAGGTCGGTCCGACCGGGAAGAAGCTGCTGCCGCTGTCCGTCGTCAAGTAGGGCGCGTATCACGGTGGTTCGGTCCGCGGTCGAAACCGCGGGGTGCGTTCGGGCGTCCTTGCCGACGTGAGCTTCCATCACCCGCGCCGGGCCGCGGTCTCCCTGACCAAGGACTCGGTCTCCCTGACCAAGGACGATGCTCCGACGGCCGCTGCCGAGGCACCCCCCGCCGGGGGATGTCTGGCGATCGCGGTCCGGGTGCCCGTACGGATCGTGACGCTGCTGCTGATCCTGCCCGTACGGGTGGTCTGGGACGCCCTCACCGCAGGCGGGCGACTGCTGAGGCGGACCCTGTGGGTGCCGTTCGCGCGGGCCATGGGCCGGGTGTGGGAGGCGGTCCTCGCGCCGGTGCTCTTCGCGCTGCTGATCTGGCCGTGGCTCGCGTTGTGGCGGTACCTCCTGGTGCCGGTGGGCGGCGCCCTGGCATGGCTCGCCGCCGCGGCCGGCCGCGGGCTCGCCGCGGGTGCGCGGGGGACCGGTGCCGCGCTCGCCTGGCTGGGACGCACTCTGGTCGTCGCGCCGCTTTCCTGGCTCTACGTGCGGCTGCTGACGCCGCTCGGACACGGGGCGCTGGCCGCGCTGCGGGCTGTCCGCGCGGGGCTGGCGTGGCTGGGGCGGTACGCGCTGGTCGTACCCGGCAAGGCGGCGTGGTCGGCTGTCCTGTGGCTGCTGGGGCTGCTCGTGGTCGCGCCCGCTCTCGGGCTCTACCGCTACGTCCTCACCCCGCTGTGGCACGCGCTGGTCGCCTGTGCGCGCGGGGTGGGTGCGGGGCTGGGGTGGCTGTGGCGGTATCTGGCGGTGGCGCCCGCCGTCGGGTTGTACCGCTGGGTGCTCACCCCGCTGGGGCACGCGGTGGTGGCCGGTGCGCGGGGCTTCGGTGCGGGGCTGGGGTGGCTCTGGCGGCACGTGGTCGTCCTGCCGTGCGGGTTCGTTCTGCGCCGGCTGCTGGCGCCCGTAGGCAGGGCTGTGGCCGTCGTCGCGCGGGAGATCGCGGACGCGATCGGGCATGCCTGGCGGGTGGCCGGATACGTCTCGCGGGCGGTCTTCCGCGTCCTCGGCGGACTGCTCCGCTTCCTCATCGCCGACCCCGCCGTGTGGGTGTGGCGGCACCTCGCCCGTCCCCTCGGGCGCGGCGTGCGCGACGTGGTCTGGCGGCCCGCCGCCCAGGCCGTACGCGAGGCCGGGCGCAGCGCGCGGGCGGCCTTCGCCGCCGCCCGCGCCTCCGTACGGGAGACCCGTGCCGAGC
>NZ_JBOHCV010000184.1:0-3376 GCF_050698815.1 Streptomyces sp. | reverse complement strand
CGTTGGCGAGCCGGTCAGCGTGCTTGTTCTTCGCGCGCGGAATCCACTCGTAGCGGACCGCGGCTCCCGGCGGGAAGATCTCCTTCGCCTCCGCGGCGAGCGGCCGCATGTCCGGGTGCTTGATCTTCCAGCGCCCCGACATCTGCTCGACGACGAGCTTGGAGTCCATCCGCACCCGCACCGGCGCGTCCGGGTCCAGCTCGTGTGCCGCCCGCAGCCCGGCGACCAGCCCGCGGTACTCGGCCACGTTGTTGGTCGCGACCCCGATGAACTCGGCGGTCTCCCGCAGGACTTCGCCGGTCTCCGCGTCCCGTACGACCGCGCCGTACCCGGCCGGCCCGGGATTGCCACGGGAGCCGCCGTCCGCCTCGACGACGAAGGAGACCCTCCCGCCGCGGGCCGCCATCAGAGCCCGGACTCGGGCGTACGGACCAGGACCCGGCGGCAGTTCTCACACCGCAGCACCTCGTCCTCGGCGGCCTGCCGCACATCGTTCAGCTCGGTGATGTTCAGCTCCAGCCGGCAGCCCTCGCAGCGCCGTTGGAAGAGCCGCGCGGCGCCCACGCCGCCCTGCTGCTCGCGGATCTTCTCGTACAGCTTCAGCAGGTCGGCGGGCACCGATCCGGCGACGGCCTCGCGCTCCTTGCCGACGGTCCCGGCCTCGCCGTCGATGCCCTCCAGCGCCGCGTCCCGCCGGGCCGTCGCGTCCTGCGCCCGGGCCTGTACGGAGTCGACGCGCCGCGCCAGCTCCGCCGCCCGTTCCTGCGCGGACTCGTGGCGTTCCATGACCTCCAGGACGACGTCCTCCAGGTCGCCCTGCCGCTTCGCGAGGGAGGCGATCTCGCTCTGCAGGCTCGCCAGGTCCTTGGGGTTGGTGACCATGCCGGAGTCCAGCCGCTTCTGGTCACGGGTGGCGCGCTGGCGTACCTGGTCGACGTCCCCCTCCGCCTTGGTCTGCTCGCGGGCGGTGTCGCTCTCCTCGGTACGGGCGGCGACCAGCAGGTCGCGGAGCTGGGTGAGGTCGCCGTCCAGCGACCGGATCTCCTCGTGCTCCGGCAGGTTCTTGCGCTTGTGTGCGAGCTGGGCCAGTCGCGTGTCCAGTGCCTGGACGTCGAGAAGGCGGATCTGATCGGCGGGCGGGGCGTTCAGTTGGGGGCTCCCGTGGTGAAGTCGGTGGGGTCGGCGGAATCGGATGAGGACGCGTGGGCGGTCCAGGGATCGGTGACCGTACGCGAGACGTGCGTGCGCAGCCCCCAGTCGTGCCGGTCGGAGACCGCGTCCAGCTGGGCGGCGGCCTGCTCGCACCACGGCCACTCGGTGGCGAAGTGCGCCGCGTCGAGCAGCGCCAGCGGCGAGTGCTCGCGGGCCTCGGAGGCGGGGTGGTGGCGCAGGTCGGCGGTCAGATAGGCGTCGGCACCCGCCGCGCGCACCTGCTCGAAGAGGCCGTCGCCGGAACCGCCGCAGACGGCGACGGTACGGATCAGCCGGTCCGGGTCGCCCGCGGCGCGGATGCCCTGCGCGGTGGGGGGCAGGGCTTCGGCGGCGCGGGCCGTCAGCTCCGACAGCCGCAGCGGGCGGGCCGGTTCGCACACGCGGCCCAGGCCGCGCCGCCCCGTCGGGTCCGCCGGGTCCGGTACGAGGGGGCCCAGCACCCGCAGGCCGAGCGCGCCCGCGAGGGCGTCGGAGACCCCGGGATCGGCGGTGTCGGCGTTGGTGTGGGCGACGTGCAGGGCGACGCCGTGCCGGATCAGTGTGTGCACGACGCGGCCCTTGAAGGTGTCGGCCGCGACGGTCGTCGTACCGCGCAGGTAGAGCGGGTGGTGGGTGACGAGCAGTTGGGCGCCCAGCGCGACCGCCTCGTCCGCGATCTCCTGCACGGGGTCGACGGCGAAGAGGACCCGGGTCACCTCGGCGTCCGGGCTGTCGAGGGCACCGCAGACGGTGCCGACCGCGTCCCACTCCTCGGCGCGCTCACGGGGCCAGAGGGCGTCGAGCGCGGCGATGACATCGGAGAGGGCGGGCACGGGGGAAAGGCTACCTTCCGCCCGCGCCCCGCCGCCCGGTGCACACCCGCCCTCGCCCGCGCAGGCAAATCGCACAAGAGCCACCCTTCCGCGTGAAGCGTCCGAACTCACGTTGTTCGGGCGGCGGCCCGACGCCTAGGTTCTTAGTTCCTCACTGGAGGTGATCGCATCATGACTGCCTGTGCCACCGAGAGACCCACGAACGACAGCCGGACGAAGAACAGCCGGACGGCGAGGCACACCAGTTTCACGATCGCGGCCGACGGCGCCTACGCGGCCCGGCTCAACGCGTCGGCGGACGGCGGCTGGTATCCCGAGCGCTGGACGCTCGACGGTCCCGAACCGTACGCCGTGCCACTGCCCGGCTCCCGGCCCGAGGAAGCGGACAGCCAGGTGCTGCCGCTGACCGACGGACGGGTCCTGATCGCCCGGCGCGAAGAGGGAGGCCGACGGCTCGCACTGCTCTATCCGACCGGCCCCGGCACCGGCGAAGTCAGCCTGGGCACCGTGGAATCCGAGCAGTCCGAGCAGTTCACGCTGCTGCCGCCCGCACCGTGCGGGCTGCGCGCGTACGCCCTCGTCCCCGGCGAACACTCCACCGCCGTGTGGCTGGTGGCGGACCGCGGCGACAGCGCCCCGCAGCTCGTGGCCCGGGTCGCCGGCCACTGCACGGGCGGCGCCTGGCTGGACCGGGAGGGCAGGCTGCTCGCGGTCGACCGTACGGACACCGCCGGCAGCGGCCGTACGAAGACCGTCGCCGTCGACCTGGGACGCGGCGGCGAGGTCAGCCCGCTGCTCCAGATCACCGCGGACAGCGACGACCGCCTGCTGCTGGCCGACCCGGACAGCGGCCTGCTGCTCCTGCGGTCGGACGCGCCCGGTGAGGACCGGCTCGGCTGGGGCGTCCTGGGCAGCCACCGCCCGGTCCGCTTCCCCGAGTCCCTGCGTCCCGAGGGCACGCTGCTCACGCCCTTCGCCGTTCAGCCGGGGCAGATGCTGTTGCCGGAGAGCTGCGCGGTGGCGCTGCGCGGGCAGCCGGTGGGAGCGGGCAGCGACGAGGCGGCCTGGCTGGGCGTGTGGCGGCCGATGCGGAAGGAGCTGCGGCGCTTTCCCGCACCCGCGGGCTGGCTGCCGGGCAAGGGCGTGTGGACGCGGGAGGGCGAGCTGCGGCTGCCCTGCGCGACGGCCCTGGTGGCGTGCGGACTGGCCCGGCTGCGGATGCGGGGGTCGGGTCCGGACGCCGGAACCGGTGCCGCCGGGGAGGAGGGCGAGCGCGTCGGCAGGCCCGCACCGCGCCCGCAGGCGGCTCTCCCCGCCGCGCTCCCCGCGGCGCCTCCCGCCGAGGGACCGCC
>NZ_JBOHCV010000183.1:0-3683 GCF_050698815.1 Streptomyces sp. | reverse complement strand
CGCCCCCTGCGCCTCGGTGCCCGCCGGGGTCGAGGCGCCGGTGGACCCTGACTCCGGGACGCTGGCCGTCGGCCTGCCATTTCCCGACGCCCTGGTGCGCATCGTCGGCGACGACGGGTCGGACCTCCAGCCGCGTGAGGTCGGTGAGATCGTCGTGGAGGGCCCGATGGTGGTCCCGGAGTACTGGAACCAGCCCGCCGCGACGCGTGACGGCCTGCCGCGCGGGAGGCTTCGCACCGGTGATGTGGGCTTCATGGACGCCGAGGGCTGGCTGTACGTCGTCGACCGCAAGAAGGACATGATCAACGCCTCCGGTTTCAAGGTCTGGCCACGCGAGGTGGAGGACGTCCTCTACAGCCACCCGGCAGTGCGGGAAGCGGCCGTCGTGGGCGTGGCCGACAGCTACCGCGGCGAGTCGGTGAAGGCGTACGTCAGCCTCCGCCCGGACGCGGTGATCGAGCCGGCGGAGCTGATCGGCTACTGCAAGGAGCAGCTGGCGGCGTACAAGTATCCGCGCGAGGTCGAGATCCTGCCGGAGCTCCCCAAGACGACCAGTGGGAAGATCCTCCGACGGGAACTGCGTTCTCGCGGTGACGGTGACGGCGGCGGCAGCGGTGACAGCGACGGTGGCGGCGTCAGCGCGTAGTACGCGGCGACCGCTCGCACGAACGAGAGGCAGGTGACGGTTCATGGCCACGCCCAAGGCGACGTCCCAGGCAGGCGTCAAGGCGAAGAGCGGCGCGAACGGCGACGCTCCCGTCCCGCAGCGGCTGATGGCCGCCGCCACCCGCCTCTTCGCCGACCGCGGCTACGACCGTACCTCCGTGCAGGAGATCGTCGAGGCCGCCGGTGTCACCAAAGGAGCCCTGTACCACTACTTCGGCTCCAAGGACGATCTGCTGCACGAGATCTACGGGCGGCTGCTGCGGCTCCAGCAGGAGCGGCTGGACGCCTACGCGGAGGCCCAGGGCCCGGTGGAGGAGCGGCTGCGCCGGGCTGCCGCCGACGTCGTGGTCACCACCATCGACAACCTCGACGACGCGATGATCTTCTTCCGTTCCATGCATCAGCTCAGCCCCGACAAGCAGAAGCAGGTACGTGCGGAGCGCCGCCGCTATCACGAACGGTTCCGCGCACTGGTCGAGGAGGGCCAGCGCAGCGGGGTGTTCAACGCCTCGACCCCGCCGGACCTGGTCGTGGACTACCACTTCGGCTCGATCCACCACCTGAGCAGCTGGTATCACCCCGACGGGCCGCTCACGCCGCAACAGGTCGCGGACCATCTCGCGGGCCTGCTGCTGCGGGCGCTGCGGCCTTAGCCTCGATGTCCTTACGTACTCACACACTGGGTACACACGAACGAGCGAGCAACACAACCCCCTACGTTCCGGAGGTAGTACCGGTGAAGGCATGGCGCGTCCACACGAACGGCGAGCCGCGCGACGTGATGCGGCTGGAGGACATTCCCGACCCCGAACCCGGCCCGGGCGAACTGCTCGTGCGGGTGCGCGCCGCCAACGTCAACTTCCCCGACGCGCTGATGTGCCGCGGCGAATACCAGGTCAGGCCGGCGTTCCCGTTCACGCCGGGTGTGGAGCTGTGCGGCGAGGTGCTGGCGGCGGGGGAGGGGGTGCCGGAGAGTGAAGCCACCCGGGTCGGCGCCCGCGTCATCGCCCAACCGGTCCAGCCCGCGGGGGCGTTCGGTGAACGCAGCGTGGTCGGCGCCGCGAGCGCCCGTACCGCGCCCGAGGCGCTGGACGACGCCGAGGCCGCGGCCCTGCACGTCGGCTACCAGACCGGCTGGTTCGGCCTGCACCGCAGGGCACGCCTGCAGCCCGGCGAGACGCTGCTCGTTCACGCGGCGGCGGGCGGCGTGGGCAGTGCGGCGGTACAGCTCGGCAAGGCCGCCGGCGCCCGCGTCATCGGCGTGGTCGGCGGCAAGGCGAAGGCCGAGACGGCACGCGAAATGGGCTGCGACGTGGTCGTTGACCGCCGTGAGGACGACATCGTGGCAGCGGTCAAGGAGGCCACCGACGGACGCGGCGCCGACGTGGTCTACGACCCGGTCGGCGGCGACGCGTACGCCAAGTCCGTCAAGTGTATCGCCTTCGAAGGGCGGATCATCATCGTCGGCTTCGCCGGCGGGGCCATCCCGACGCCGGGCCTCAACCACGCGCTCATCAAGAACTACGCCATCCTCGGGCTGCACTGGGGCCTCTACAACGCCAAGGACCCGGCAGCGGTGCAGGCCTGCCACGAGGAGCTCAGCGGGCTGGCCGCCGATGGCGCGATCAAGCCGCTGATCAGCGAACGGCTGCCGCTCGATGAGGCGGCCGACGCGGTCCAGCGCGTCTTCGACGGCATCACGACGGGCCGCGTCGTCATCCAGCCCTGAACGGGGACGTCGCCTCGGGCGGCGAGTGTGCCGACCGCTCGCCGCCCGACCCGCGTGCAGACGGCATGCGCGCCTTCGCGGCCAGGCTCTCGGAGGCGGTATGACGAGTCCCGCGAACTCCTTACGGAGGGCCGGCGCACCACAGCTACCCCGAGGCAATCCCGGTTCCAGGGCGCTGAAACCCTCGTGAAACCCCGCTGAATGCGTCATGCCGCAACCTCTGCGGCATGACGACAACGACATCACACTCACTCGCCATCGCGGCCAAGGGGCTGCGCAAGGCCTACGGGGACAAGACGGTCCTCGACGGCATCGACCTGGCGGTGCCGGCCGGCACCATCTTCTCCCTGCTCGGCCCGAACGGCGCCGGCAAGACCACCGCCGTCAAGATCCTCTCGACTCTCATCACCGCCGACGCCGGCGACCTGCACGTGGGCGGCCACGACCTGGCCGCCGACCCGCAGGCCGTGCGGGCCGCGATCGGCGGCACCGGTCAGTTCTCCGCCGTCGACGGCCTGATCACCGGCGAGGAGAACATGCTCCTCATGGCGGACCTGCACCACCTCTCCCGCCGCGAGGGCCGCCGTACCGCCGCCGAAC
The DNA here is from genome assembly GCF_050698815.1 of Streptomyces sp. Classification (GTDB taxonomy): domain Bacteria; phylum Actinomycetota; class Actinomycetes; order Streptomycetales; family Streptomycetaceae; genus Streptomyces. Next base: position 688 of record NZ_JBOHCV010000183.1, on the reverse strand, counting down.
TCCTCGACCGCTTCGACCTGGCGGAGGCCGCGAAGAAGCCCGCCTCCTCCTACTCCGGCGGCATGAGGCGCCGCCTCGACCTCGCCATGACGCTGGTCGGCGACCCGCGGATCATCTTCCTCGACGAGCCGACCACCGGCCTCGACCCGCGGAGCCGCCACAACACGTGGCGGATCATCCGCGAGTTGGTCTCCGGCGGCGTCACCGTCTTCCTCACCACCCAGTACCTGGAGGAGGCCGACGAGCTCGCCGACCGAATCGCGGTGCTGAGCGACGGCAAGATCGCCGCCGAGGGAAGCGCCGACGAGCTGAAGCGGCGCATCCCCGGCGGACACGTCCGGCTGCGCTTCACCGACCCGGCCGCGTACCAGAGCGCCGCCTCCGCTCTGCGCGAGGTCACCCTCCCCCAAGGCGCCTTGCGCATGGGAGGTGCCCCCATCGACGAGGCGCTCGCGCTGCAGATCCCCAGCGGCGGCAGCCAGCGCGAACTGCGCGCCATCCTCGACTGGCTCGACTCCGCCGGCATCGAGGCGGACGAGCTGACCGTGCACACCCCCGACCTCGACGACGTGTTCTTCGCCCTCACCGGCCACACCGGCGGCGCCGCGCAGACCGTCCCCGCCCAGGCCGCCAACGCCCAGGCCGCCGACGCCCAGGCCGCCAACGCCCAGAAGGAGGCCCTCCGATG
>NZ_JBOHCV010000182.1:0-4625 GCF_050698815.1 Streptomyces sp. | reverse complement strand
CGCAGTCCGAACAGAGAGACTTGATCTTCTTCTCCATGAGCGGACGGTCGAACGTCTCGTAGCGCGTGGTCTTGTTCTCCGGCAGCAGCAGACCGATGGTCTTGTTGTCGCCACCACCGTCGCCGCCTCCGTCACCACCCCCGGCCTTGCCACAGGCGGCGAGAGACACGGCCATCGAAATGGCCGCCGTACCGATGACGACGCGACGCAGCTTTGCGTTCATGGTGTTCCAACCTCCCTGACGAGGCCGCGTCGATGCGGCCGAGGTGGTCGGAAGTCAACTCGCACGGAAGTCAAGCGTCAAGAAGTAAATCATTAACGAGACGGCAACGATGCCATTCGTTATGTCCGTGAACGCATAGAAGAACGCTGCGTGACGGAAAGGGCCCGGATCGGAGTCACTTCAGGCACCCGGCAGACCGAGCGGAGCTACACCGACGCCGCGACGGCAACCACCGGCGACCGGCGGCTGAAGGAACCGGCGGCCGCGGGCGTCGTACGTGCCGGGAAGGCGGCCGCGGAGTCGAGCAGCGTCGCGTCGCCCATCTCGCTCAGTACGAGCGCCAGCGCGCCCAGCACCTCCGCGCGCCCGCCCAGGGTGCCCGGCACCACTGTCAGCTGGCGGGCCGCGCTGGGGATGGCGTACCGCGCCACGGAGTCGCGCACCGGGCCCAGCACCAGGTCACCGGCCTCGGCGAGGTCGCCGCCGAGCACGACGCGGCTGGGGTTGAGCAGATTGCAGAGGTTGGCGACGCCGCTGCCGATGTGCCGGCCGATGTCGCCGATCACCCTGCGGCATCCCGGGTCGCCCTGGCGGGCCAGCTGGACCACCCGCGCCATGGTCAGGTCGGTGCCGTGGCTGGAGTGCAGCAGCGGCAGCACGTACCGCGCGGCGGTGAAGGTCTCCAGACAGCCGCGGTTGCCGCAGCGGCAGACCGGACCCGACTCGTCCAGCGTGATGTGCCCGATCTCGCCGGCCGTCCCGCCGGGGCCGCGGTAGATGTGGCCGTTGATGACCAGGCCGGCACCGACGCCGCTGGCCACCTTGATGTAGGCGAGATCGCCGGTCCCGCGGCCGTTCCCCCACACCTGCTCGCCGAGCGCGCCGAGGTTGGCGTCGTTGTCGACGTGGACCGGCACACCCAGCCGGGAGGCCAGTTCCGCGCGGGGGTGGGTGCCGCTCCAGCCCGGCAGGATGGAATTGGAACCCAGCTCGCCGGTCTCCACGTCGATGGGTCCCGGGACGCCGAGACCGACGCCGATCACTTTCTCCGGGTCGATGCCGGTGGTGGCGACGAGACGCTGGACGAGCTGTTCGGCCCGGTCGAAGCCCTGTGCGGCCGAGGCGTCGACGTCGATCGGCTCGGACTCCTCGGCCAGCACCTGGTGTGCGAGGTTGCCGACGGCGACCCGCAGGTGCGAGTGCCCGAAGTCGACGCCGACGACGGCGCCCGCGTCACCGCTGAGCGAGACCGCCCGCGCCCGCCGCCCGCCGGCGGAGGTGGGGGTGACCTGAACGGTGTCGCTCTCCTTCAGTTCCCGGACGATGTTGGAGACGGTCGCCGCGGACAGCCCGGTGGTCCGGGCGATCTCGGCCTGGGTGAGCGAGCCCGCCATCCGTACGGCCCGCACCACCCGCTCGAGATTCGCCCGGTGCAACGAGGACTGTGACCCCGGGGTCTCCACCACTGATCCACTCCCGCCTCGAAACCGCATGCCTCCAACACCTGAACTCTAAGCAGAGCCCGAGCGGTTCTCTCCCGTCAAGGCCTTGAACGAAGCGCGCGCTCATCTGTAGGGCATGACACAGAAGGTGAGCGTGCTCTCCCCCGGGGTCCCGCGCCTACTTCAGCGCCCCCGCGGTCAGACCGGCGACCACCTGCCGCTGGAAGATGATGTACGCCGCCAGCACCGGCAGCATCGCCATCACCAGACCGGCGAAGAGTCCCGACCAGTCCCCCTTGTAGCCCTGGCTCGCGGCGAGTTCGACCAGCCCCTGGGTGAGGACCCGCTGGTCCGGGTCTGTGTTGAGCACCGTCGGCAGCATGTACTGGTTCCACTGCCCGAGGAAGTTGAAGATGCCCACACTGATCAGCCCGGGCTTCGCCATCGGCATCATCACCTGGAAGAAGGTCCGGGTGTGCGAGGCCCCGTCGATCAGTGCCGCCTCCGCCACCGAGGTCGGCAGCGAGCGGAAGAAGGAGGTCAGGAAGAACGTGGTGAACGGCAGCGAGTAGGCGATGTACGCCAGGATCAGGCCGTGCCGCGTGTTCAGCAGCCCGGTGTTGTTCATGACGAAGAAGAGCGGCACCAGAGCCAGGATGATCGGGAAGCTCATCCCGCCGATGAACAGGAAATAGAGGAAGCGGCTGCCGGGGAAGTCGAACCGGGCCAACACGTACGCCACCATGCTGCCGAAGAGCATGGTGCCGATGAGCGAACCGCCCACCACCAGCACGGTGTTGAAGAAATACTCGCTCATGTGCGCCTGGCTCCAGGCGCGCGACCAGTTGTCGAAGTTGAACGAGGTCGGCGGCGCCCAGGGCGAGGTGAAGATGCTCTTGTCGTCCTTGAAGGAGGTCATCACCGCCCACAGCAGCGGCATCACCACCATCACGGCCCACAGGACCAGCATCCCGTGCGAGAAGACGTTGAGGGTCTTGCCCTCGCTGCCCTTGGCGCTCTCCTTGTCGGCCGTGCCGCGCAGCGGGTCCCCGGTGAGGACCTTGCTCACGGTTTCCGGCTCCGTCTCCGGTTCCTCGGGCAGGGTGTCGGTGCTCGTCATCAGTACTCCAGCCTCTCGCGGCGACCGAGCTTCAGTACGACGGCCGCGAAGGCCAGGGTGACCACGAGCAGCGCCACACCGATGGTGGTGGCGTAGGCGGCCTGCCCGTCACGGAATGCCTTCTGGTACACGTACAGCGGCAGGACGGTCGTGGAGTAGGCGGGGCCGCCACCGCTCGGTCCCACGGTCATGATGTGCACCACCGCGAACGCCTCCGCGCCCAGCGCCAGGATGCCCATATAGATCCAGCCGGACTGCACGGTGTCCCACAGCAGGGGCAGGGTGATGCGGAAGAAGGTGGTGATCCGGTCGGCCCCGTCCAGCAGAGCGGCCTCGTAGTAGTCGCGCGGAATGGAGGTCATGGCGGCCGAGAAGAGCACGACGAAGAAGCCGACCGTACTCCAGACCATCACCACCATCACGGCCCACAGCGCCGTCTTCGGATCACCCAGCCACGCCGCCTTCAGCCCGGACAGGCCCACCCCGTCCAGCGCCGCGTTGATCGCGCCGCTGCGCGGGTTGTAGGCGAACCGGAAGAGCAGGGCGACGATGGCGATCGAGAGCACCTGCGGGAAGAAATAGACGATCTTGTAGAAGCTGGATCCGCGCACGCCGGAGACGGCGGAGTTCTTCCGCCGCCGCCCGCCGACGTTGATCATGAACGCGAAGAACAGCGCCAGGCTGATCGTCACCAGCGGCAGCAGCAGCAGGAACAGCAGGCTGTGCTGCAGCGACTTCCAGAAGATGTCGTCGCTGAGCACCTTGGTGTAGTTGTCGAAGCCGACCATCTTGAAGTCGGGACTCAGACCCGTCCAGTCGGTGAACGAGTAGTAGATCGACTGGATGAAGGGCCAGATGACAAAGACCGCGTAGATCGTGAGGGGAACGATCAGGAACCCCACGATGAACCGGTACTTGCCGTGCTCCATTACTCACCGACTCCGATCCGCTGTGGCCTGCCGCCGCTGGTGACGCCCGCTCACTTGTGCTTGTAGTGGGTGACGGCGTCGTCTTCCCGGGCCTCGTCGGTGTACTTCTGAGCCTTCTTGATCGTTTCGGCCGGGGTGAGGCGGCCGGCCATCATCTCGCCGAGGCAGGCGACGCCGATCTTCTCCTTCTGCAGGGCCACGTACCAGTCCTGGATACGGGGGTTGATGATGTTCTTGCCCGCCTTGTCCAGGGCGGCCACGGCCGATGTCAGACCCGGCGGCAGGGTCAGGCCGTCGGTGCCGCCGTCGAACGAGGTCAGCGAGGACACCTGCTTGGTGAAGTTCTTCGAGGAGGCCTCACCGAGCATGATGCGCAGCTGCTCCATGCCGCCGTCCGGGTTCTTGGCCTTGGCCGGCACGACGAACGGCTCGCCGCCCGACGCCCACATGGTGCCGAAGGGCATCTCGTCCCCGCTGTCCAGGCCGGAGGGGGCGGCGACCCGCATCTCGAAGTCCTTCGGGGTGGTCTTCTTCGCCTCGTTCTCCACCCAGGAGCCGTTCGGGATGAAGAGCGCCTTGCCCTCGTTCCACGCGGTCTGCGACTCGATGTGGTCCAGACCGGGGGTGCCGTCGAGGACGTAGCCCTTCTTGTACAGCTCGTAGTACGCCTCCAGGGCCGCCTTGACCGCCGGCTGCTTCCAGGCGTCCGGCTCCAGGTTGTCGATGGCCTCCAGCACCTTCGGGCCGCCGATCTTGGCCATGAAGGGGTAGAGGCTGAAGGGGAGGTAGTACGGGTGCTTGCCGGCGTAGGTCCAGCCGGCCATGCCCTTCTTCTTCGCCTTCGCGCAGACCTTGAGCATGTCGTCCCAGGTCTCCGGGTACTCCGCGTCGAGCTTGTCGAGCGCCTTCTG
>NZ_JBOHCV010000181.1:0-3195 GCF_050698815.1 Streptomyces sp. | reverse complement strand
GGTGAGGGCCGTGGCCCTCACCCACCCGTCCCGCGGCGCACCGTGCCGCCGCGAGCGAGCACGTACGTCCAGCAGCTGCGCACTCAGCTCAGCTCATCTCATCCATCACTCGATGATCCGTTCCAGGGGGATCTCTTCCATGTCATCCATACGCAGGCAGGGCCGCCGACGTCCGGTCCTGGCCGTGGCCGCGACAGCCGCCGCCCTCGCCCTCACCGCGACCGCCTGCCAGTCCGGCGACGGCGACTCCAGCACGGACGCGCGGTCCAAGCCCTCCGCCGAGGCGTCTTCGGCCGAAGACCTCGGCCTACCGAAGGACCTGCCCAAAGACCTTCCCGCTTCACTCCAGGACCTGGACAAGTGGCGCGGCGGGGCCTGGAAGAACTGGGACAAGGACCAGTGGGTCCGTGAGGCGTCCGACTTCGCCAACCCCTACATCAAGGGCCACTGGAAGCCGGACCGGATGGAGAAGGCGGAGGACAACGGGAAGACGGTCCCCGCCGACGTCGAGACCTCCTCCGGGGCGGGCAGCACCGACCCGGAGCCCCGTGCGGTGAAGGCGAGGGGCGTCAAGACCCCGTACACCCGCAGCGCGGCGCCCGCCGGCAAGGTCTTCTTCGACACACCGAGGGGCCCCATGGTCTGCTCCGGCACCGTGGTCAAGGACCCGCGCAACCCGGGCAAGTCCAACCTGGTCGCCACCGCCGGGCACTGTGTGCACTCGGGCAGCAGCGGCGGCTGGTTCCGCAACATCATGTTCGTGCCCGCGTACAACAACCGTGGCCTGTCCCCCGCGCAGGTGCAGAGCGCCCAGCCGCAGGACGTCGCACCGTACGGGCAGTGGTGGGGCGCGTGGGCGCAGACCACCAACTACTGGATGGACGAGGGCGCGCAGTCGGGCGGTGGCGGCTCCCAGCAGGACTTCGCGGTGCTGCACGTGAAGCCCGAACGGCAGACGGGCAAGTCCCTCGAGGAGACCGTCGGGGCCGCCGTGAAGATCAACTTCAAGGCTCCGAGGACGGAGCGCTTCTCGGGCCTCAGTTCCTACGGCTACCCGGCGGCGCCGCCGTTCGACGGGGCGCGGATGTTCAGCTGCACGGACAAGCCGGGCAAGCTGACGATCGACCCGTCGCAGCCCGCGCTGTACCGCATCGGCTGCACCATGACCGGCGGTTCGTCCGGTGGTGGCTGGTTCATGGAGGGCAAGGGAGGCAAGGCCGAGCTGGTCTCGGTGAACTCCATCGGCCCGCGGCCCGCCACCTGGCTGGCCGGACCACGACTGGGGCCGACCGCCAAGAACGTCTTCGACGCGATCAGCAAGAAGTACGCGGGCAAGAACTGACCGACGCCCGCACGACCCGTACAGCACGGTGGCCGGGGCCCGGCCCCTCAGAATCACTGAGGGCCGGGCCCCGGCCACCGTCATGCCGCGTTCCGCATCCGCCCGAGCTTGCCCTACAGCCGCTCGGCGGCGGCCGTCCCGTACTCGTGCTTGCGCAGTTCGGCGGCCAACTCCGCGTGCACCCGGGCCTTGAGCAGCGTGCCGTCCCCGGTGTGCGTCTCGGAGAGCACTTCGCCCTCCCCGTGGACGCGCGAGACCAGCTTGCCCGCCGTGTAGGGGACGAGGACCTCCAGCTCGACCGAGGGGTGCGGGAGCTGCTCGTCGATGAGCTCGCGCAGCTCCTCGATGCCCTGCCCGGTACGGGCGGAGACCACCAGTGCGCGGCTCTCGGCGCGAAGCAGCCGCTGCAGGACGAGCGGGTCGGCCGTGTCCGCCTTGTTGACGACCACGATCTCGGTGACCCCGTCCGCCCCCACGTCGCGGATCACCCCGCGCACCGAGGCCAGCTGCTCCTCGGGGGCCGGATGGGCGCCGTCCACCACGTGCACGATCAGATCGGCGTCGCCGACCTCTTCCATCGTGGACCGGAAGGCGTCCACCAGGTGGTGTGGCAGGTGCCGGACGAAACCGACGGTGTCGGTCAGCGTGTGCAGCCGTCCGGTGGGGGTCTCGGCCTTGCGCACGGTCGGGTCGAGGGTGGCGAACAGCGCGTCCTCCACGAGCACGCCCGCGCCGGTGAGGCGGTTGAGCAGTGAGGACTTGCCCGCGTTGGTGTATCCGGCGATGGCGACCGACGGCACCTTGTGGCGGCGCCGCTCCTGCCGCTTGATGTCACGGCCGGTCTTCATCTCCGCGATCTCCCGGCGCATCTTGGCCATCTTCTCGCGGATGCGCCGCCGGTCCGTCTCGATCTTGGTCTCACCGGGACCACGGGTCGCCATGCCACCGCCCGCGGAGCCGGAGCCGCCGCCGCCCATCTGCCGGGAGAGCGACTGACCCCAGCCGCGCAGCCTCGGCAGCATGTACTGCATCTGGGCGAGCGACACCTGCGCCTTGCCCTCACGGGACTTGGCGTGCTGCGCGAAGATGTCGAGGATCAGGGCCGTACGGTCCACGACCTTGACCTTGACGACGTCCTCGAGGTGGATCAGCTGGCCGGGGCTCAGCTCACCGTCACACACCACGGTGTCCGCCCCGCTCGCCAGCACGATGTCGCGCAGCTCCAGCGCCTTGCCCGAACCGATGTACGTCGCCGGATCGGGCTTGTCGCGGCGCTGCACGAGCCCGTCGAGGACGTATGCTCCCGCCGTCTCGGCCAGCGCGGCAAGCTCCGTCAGAGAGTTCTCTGCGTCCTGCGCCGTGCCAGAGGTCCAGACGCCGACCAGCACCACACGCTCCAGGCGCAGCTGCCGGTACTCGACCTCGGTGACGTCCTCCAGCTCGGTGGAGAGCCCGGCCACTCGCCGCAGGGCCGCCCGGTCGGAGCGGTCGTACTGTGCGCCGTCTGCGCCGTCGCGGTCCCCGTCGATCCCGTCACTCCAGGCAACGTCCTCTTCCAGCAGGGCGTCAGCTTGACGGTCGTCGGTCCCGGCGACACGCAGGCCATCTTGTGGAAGGGAAGAAGAGAAGGTCATTGGATCCTTACGTCGGTGGGAGAGGGGGTCGCAGTATTCCAGCCGCCATCACGTGCGTGGGTTCTCGGTCCACTGCCTTGACAACGCCCGCCCGGCGGTATTGATTCCCGGACCCGGCCCCGCGGGGCCGTGGTGCGCCGCTGGAAATGGTGGCATGGCGGCATCCGCGCCGTCATCCGGATTTGGGCGGGTCAGGCGCCGGGCCCCTCCCGGCAGCGC
>NZ_JBOHCV010000180.1:0-10324 GCF_050698815.1 Streptomyces sp. | reverse complement strand
CTGCGGTGCTGTAACCGGCTATGACGCGTCTCTTCATCTGTGAGCTCCCGTTGTGGAGAGTCAAGGCCGCCCGTATCGCGGCCACACCGCATCGTGCAGCAAACCCGCCTCACAGGGGATGGTTCCGACCGAAGTCGGGAAAGTCATTGCCATTTCGCAACCCTGGTCCGACTGGCGCCCGCCCCCGCACCCGCACACTGACGGGCCCGCCGACTCCGGTCGGGTCTCGTCACCGGTTCAGGAAAGCGTGCGTTCCCGTACCGCTGTCCGGGCCGCCCGCACCGTCGCCTCCAGCTTGGCGCTGTGCGCGCCCCGCCAGTAGAGGCGGGCGCAGGAATCGCAGCGCATGAAGGTGTCGTAGGTGCGGCGGGTGCCGGGGCGGAGCAGGGTGGCGATGTCGGACTTGGCCACCGGCGACAGCGCTCCGTTGCAGGCCAGGCAGCGCGTCCAGGGGGACAGCGACGGGGCGAACCGGTCCAGGACGTCGAGGAGTTGGGCGTCGGGGTGGGCGCCGCGTACGTACGCGCCGAGCCACAGCGATCCCCGTTGCAGCAGCCCGCGGTCCTGGGTGAGCAGCACCCCGCGTTCGGCGTTGGCCTGCCTCAGCAGCGCGTCGTCGGACATGTCGTTGCCGTAGGCGGTGTCGAGGCCGACCAGGCGGAGCCGTCGTGCCAAAGCGCCCAGGTGGACGTCGAGGACGAAGTGCGGCGGCTCCGACGAGGGGAGGAGCTGGGGCCGTTGGACCGCGGGGACGTGTGCGCTCTCGCCGTCGCGCGGCCGGTACGAGGGGGCGGCCCGGTGCCCGTCGACGACGAGTTCACCCACCTCTGTCAGCGGTACGCCGAGCGACTGGATGACGTGGCCCAGGGTCGAGGTCTCGTCGTGGGGCACGTGGAGGGCGTCGGCGCGGCGGTGGCGGGCGGTGAGGAAGAGGTGCAGCTCCTCGGCGAAGCTGACGCGGAGCCCCGGGCCGGGAGTGGTCACCGGGTGGTCACCGGTTCGAGTGCGGGGAGGGGGTCGGGAGGACCTCGAAGCCGTCGATGCCCTGCGGCTGCTCCTCGTACACCTGTACCCGGTCCACGCTGGCCGCCGGCGGGCCCTCGTGCGCCCACCCGACGAGGTGGTCCACGGCGCCCGCATCGCCTTCGAAGACGGCTTCGACCCTGCGGTCGGGGAGGTTGCGCACCCAGCCGCTCACCCCCCGGGTGGTGGCCGTGGTCCGGCAGCTGTCGCGGAAGAAGACGCCCTGCACGTCGCCGGAGACGATCACGCGCTTACGGGTCATCGCTGGAGCACCTCCGGTGGGTCAGCCCGGTCGACGTCGGGGAACATGCGCCGCGGTCAAGCATACGTTCCGGACATTCCGGGCGCGCGGCCTGCGGTGCCGAGGCGGGGCAGGAACGGGGTGTGGCAGTCGAAGCGATCAGACGGGAGGTCTGACGGAGTCGCTCGCCGACTGCGTCGCGGCATTGGAGACCGGCGACGGGGATTGATGGCGTCGGTACGCGGAGGCCCCGCGGACGGCCTGCCGCTGTGCGTCATGGGCGGCGTCAGCCGGCGGTACCGGCCGTCACCACCGCCGCGAAGCGGCGGGTCAGTTCGCTCCAGACCTCGGTCGAGGCCGGTTCGTCGCGCTCCGCCGCGCGGATCAACTCCTCGTGGTCGAAGCCCTGTTCGCGGAGGTGCTGAGGGTCCCAGCCGTGGATGACCTGGGCCGTCGCCTCCGGGTGGAACTGGACGCCCCACGCCGACTCTCCGACGCGGAAGGCCTGGACCGGGCAGCGTTCGCTCCGCACCAGCCAGTGCGCGTCCGGGGGAAGGTCGGTGATCGCGTCGACGCGGTGCTCGATCGCGGTGACGTGGGCGGGCAGCCCGTGGAAGAGTGCGTCGTCGTCCGTCTCGGGGCGAAGAGTCAGCGCGGTGCTGCCCGCCTCGGGCCTGCCGTGCTCCGCGCGGACCGTGCCGCCGGCGACATGCGCGAGCAGCTGTGCGCCGAGGCAGATGCCGAAGACCGGCACGCCCGTCTCCAGCGCCTCGCCCGCCAGGGCGCGGGTCGGGGCGAGCCACGCGGCGCGGTCGTCGGCGTCCGGCATGTACCCGCCGCCGAGGACGACGAGGGCCTGATGGCGCGTGAGCCGTGCGGGCAGCGGGTCCCCGGCGTAGGCGTGGACGACGTCCAGCGAGAGTCCGTACCGGCGCAGCCACGTCCCGAACCGGCGCGGACCGCCGTCCGGCGTGTTCTGCACCACCAGCACCTGCCCCATCCGGCCACTCCACTTCGTCGTCCGCCCGGCAGGAAGCATCTCACCGGCCTGGAGATAGGTTCGCCCGTATGAGTGATGCGAGGGATGACGCCGACCGCTCCGCCGGGCTGCCGGGCAGCAGCGGATACGCGACGACCGTGGAAGTGGAGCCGGCACGGGTGGGACGGGTACGGACGGCGTACGCGCCGGACCCGGACGGCGACCCGGACCCCGGCGAGATCGTGTGGACGTGGGTCCCGTACGAGGAGAGCGACGGCCGGGGCAAGGACCGGCCCGTGCTGGTCGTGGCCCGGGAAGAGCAAGGGACGCTGCTCGGCGTCCAGTTGACGTCGCGGGAGCGGGACGGGCAGGCCGAGTGGCTGCCCCTGGGCGCCGGGCCCTGGGACCGCAGCGGCCGGGACTCCTGGGTGGGGACGGGCCGGGTGCTGCGGATACATCCGGAGGGCATGCGGCGGGAGGCGTGCGCGTTGGACCGGGCGAGGTTCAACCGGGTCGTGCACCGCCTCCAGCAGGTCTACGGCTGGCGGTGAGCGACGCGGCGTGGTGAAACGTCCCGGCAGACGCGAGCCGGCCGGGCCGAGGGGGAAGGCCATGGTCATGAGCACTGAGCAGCTGGAAACGATGCCGGACGACTGGCAGCGCGCGCTGGCGGTCGTCGCACACCCCGACGACCTGGAGTACGGTGCGGCGGCGGCCGTCGCCGAATGGGCCGCGGCCGGGAAGCAGATCGGCTATCTGCTGGCCACCCGCGGCGAGGCCGGTATCGACACCCTGGAGCCGGGCGAGTGCGCGCGGGTGCGGGAGGCCGAACAGCGCGCGAGCGCCGGGCTGGTGGGCGTCACGTCGGTGGACTTCCTCGATCACCGGGACGGCGTGATCGAGGAGGGGGTGCCGCTGCGCAGGGACATCGCCGCGGCGGTACGGAAGGCGCGGCCGGAGCTGGTGATCACCCTCAACGGCGGGGATACCTGGGGCCGCAACGCCTGGAACACCCCCGACCACCGGGCCGTCGGCCGCGCCGTGCTGGACGCCGTCGGTGATGCCGGGAACCGCTGGATCTTCCCCGAGCAGCTCGCGGCGGGGGACGTCGAGCCGTGGGGCGGTGTGCGGTGGGTCTGCGTGGCGGGGTCGCCGGAGCCGACGCACGCCGTGCCGGTGGGAGAGGAGGCGGTGCGGCTGGCTGTCGCGTCGCTGGCCGAGCACCGCGCGTACATCTCCGCACTGAGCGACGAGCCCGTGGAGTCCTACGCCCGTTCCTTCGTGGAGTGGGTGGTGGGGATGGGTGCGGAGCGCTTCGGTGGCCGGGAATGCGTCACGTTCCAGCTGTTTCCGCGCTGACGGACGTGCTCTTCCCGCTCCGGGACAGGACGAGCAGGGTCAGGGCCGCGACCGGGAGCAGCAGGGCCGCTGCCAGTGCGTTGAGCCAGCCGTATCCGGCCTGTGAGACGACCAGTCCGGCGAGGGCGCCGCCGGCGCCCGCCGCGGTGTTCATGGTGAGGTCGGAGAGACCCTGAACCGCGGCGCGGGCGGGCAGCGACACCGAGTCGGTCAGCAGCGCCGAGCCCGATACCAGTCCTGCCGACCAGCCGAGTCCGAGCAGGAAGAGGCCCACCGCGGACTGGACGTGGCTGCCGTTCGCCGTACCGGCGAGCGCCGCCGCGCAGGAGAGCAGGGCGACGGCGAGGAGGATGACGCCGAGCCGTCCGAAGCGGTCGGCGAGCCGGCCCATGACGGGGGAGAGGACGAACATGCCCAGGATATGGGCGCTGATGACCAGGCCGATCAGCTGAATTCCGGCGCCGTGGTGACCGAGGTCGACGGGCGTCATGACCATGATCGAGACCATGGTGGTGTGTGAGACCGCGATGGTGACGAGGGCGAGCCGCGCGCGCGGTGAGGCGGTGACGGCAGCGAAACCGGCACGCAGTGAACGGTCCTCACGGGCGGACCGTTTCGCGCGCGGGGCGTGGCCGTCCTCGTGCGCTGCGGCGTCATGCGCCGCGCCGCCCGGCCCTGCCGCCTCTCCCGCCCCCGCGGCGGCCAGGGCGCGGGCCGTGAGCAGCGGGTCCGGGCGCAGCAGCAGCTGCACCAGCACCGCGGTCACGAGGAAGACCGCGGTGCTCCATACGAACGCTCCCGCGGTCGCCGGTATGCCCAGGCCGGTGACGGTGCGGCCGGCGGGGGCGGCGATGTTCGGGCCGAGGACGGCGCCGACGGTGGATGCCCAGATGACGGTGGAGATGGCGCGGGCACGCTGTCCCGGCTCGGCCAGGTCGGCGACGGCGAACCGGGCCTGGAGGCTTGCGGAGCTTCCCGCGCCGAAGGCCGTCATGCCCAGCAGCAGAAGCGGGTAGTTTCCGAGCACGGCCGCGATGACGACGACCGTGCCGCCGACTGCGGCGATGAGATAGGCGAGGGTGAGACCGGCCCGGCGCCCCCGCGCGGCTATCAGCGACGCGAGCGGGAGCGAGAGCAGTGCGGTCCCGATGACCGACGAGGTCGAAGCGAGCCCTGACAGCGCTTCGGAACCGCTGATCTCCATGGCCAGCAGGGCGGCGAGCGCGGCGGCGGTCGCGACACCGAGGCCGCCGAGCATCTGGCTGGTGACCAGTACGGCCGTGGTGCGGCGGCGGACGGCGGTGAGGCTGGCGCCGCCGGGGAGTTCGACGTTGCCGGAGAGGCCGGAGGCTGCGGTGCGGTCGGCGCCTGTGTCAGGGGTGTCGGCGGCGTTGTTCGTGTCGGTCACGTCCGGCAGTCTGCCAGCGGCGGCTGACAGCGCCTACGGGAATTCGTGTGACGGTCAGAAGAGCGGTTCCGGAAGCAGCCCTTCCAGGGCGAGCAGCGCCCGCTTGGTCTCCGTGCCGCCGCCGAAGCCGCCCAGCCCGCCGCCGCTCTCGACCACCCGGTGGCAGGGGACGACGACCGGCAACGGGTTCGACCCCATCGCCATGCCCACCGCACGGGCGGCGCCGGGCTCGCCCACGCGTTCGGCGAGATCCTGGTAGCCGACGTTCGTGCCGAAGGGGACGGAGGCGAACAGCTCACGCAGCACCCGCTCGTTGAAGCCGCCGGACAGCGACCAGTCCAGCGGGACGGTGAAGGTGCGCAGCTCTCCACGGAAGTAGGAGGCGAGCTCGGCGGTGGCGGTGCTGAGGACATCCGTACCGGCGGCGTCCGTATGGACGGGGGCGGAGCCCAGGCGGGCGGTCAGCTGGGCGAGGGCCCGGTCCGTGGTCTGCCCGCCGGCGTGGAAGACGACGTTGACGAGGCCCTGGTCGGTCGCGGCGAGCAGCAGGGGTCCGCCCGGTAGCCCAGTGTCCTGCAGTGTCCAGGTGCAGGAGCGGGCACGGGTGGGGGTACGGGCTGCTGCGCTCGCCGGCGGTTCAGTCATGCGGGCACCCTAGACATGCCCGCTGACAATCAGTTCCGAGTGGCCTCCCGCACCACGTCGGGGAAGTTGGTGATGATCCCGTCCACCCCGGCCGCGTCCACGGTGCGTGCCGTGGACCCGTCGTTCACCGTCCAGGTGAAGACTTCCATCTGTTTGCCCTGCGGTCCCTTCAGTGCGTGCACGGCGTCGACGTAGTCCTTGGTCACCGCCCTGTAGGACGGGTTGATCTGGTCGGTGAACTGCGCGTACGACTTCAGATCCGACACTTTCGGGTTGCCGAGGAATCCCGTTTTCACGGTCGGATTGAGCGTGTGCGTCGTCTTGATCGTGTCGGCGTTGAAGGCCTGGATGATGAGCCGGCTCTGCAGGTGTTTGCGGTCCGTCCAGCCCTGGGCGCCGAGCTCCTTGAGCGTCTGGGCCTCGATGCCCGGATACAGCTCCGGGGACTTCAGCTCCAGCAGCAGTCGCTGGCCGGTTCTGTCGAGGTTCTTCATGTACCGATCGAGGGTGGGGACTTTCTCACCCGCGTAGGCGTCGCTGAACCAGCCACCGGCGTCCAGCCGGGCGATCTCCTTGGCCGTGAAGTCTCTGACGTTCCACGGCGACCGGTCCGGGAAAACTTGTTCGACGTCGGTCGTACGGGTGAGAGTCGTGTCGTGGATGACGACGAGTTCGCCGTCCTTGGTGCGCTGTACGTCGTTCTCGACCCACTCGAAGCCGAGCTTGTCGGCCGTGTTGACCGCGGCGAGGGTGTTCTCCGGTGCGTATCCGGAGGCTCCTCTGTGTGCGATCGTGATGGGTGTGCTGCGGGTCAAGCCCTGCTGGGAGGCCGCGTGGGCCGGGGCCGCGGTGAGGGCGAGCGCGGACATTCCCAGCAGCAAGCCGGTAGCGGCGGCTACGGCAGAGCGCATCGGCATAGGGGACTCCTCGCGTTCGATCGAACACTGTCGGTAAGAGTCTTCCCGTTGCGGGATACACAGAAGCAAGCCGGGGGCGGCGGCAGTGTGAATGCTGTGCGCCGGTGGTGTCCGCCGCCCGGTTCCGCCGTTCGGAGCCGTTGTCGGTGGCGAGTCGTACGGTGGTCTGCATGCGGCCCCATACCCAGATCGAACGCACCGTGGCGCCCTTCGAGGTT
The DNA here is from genome assembly GCF_050698815.1 of Streptomyces sp. Classification (GTDB taxonomy): domain Bacteria; phylum Actinomycetota; class Actinomycetes; order Streptomycetales; family Streptomycetaceae; genus Streptomyces. The sequence goes on along the minus strand of NZ_JBOHCV010000180.1, from coordinate 3,534 downwards.
GTCAGTCCCTATACGCCCAGCGGTGACCAGCCCACGGCGATCAGTGAGCTCGCGCAGCGCGTCGGCGGGGGCGAGAAGGACGTCGTGCTGCTGGGCGCGACGGGCACCGGGAAGTCCGCGACGACGGCGTGGATGATCGAGAAGCTCCAGCGGCCGACGCTGGTGATGGCGCCGAACAAGACGCTGGCCGCCCAGCTGGCGAACGAGTTCCGCGAGCTGCTGCCGAACAACGCGGTGGAGTACTTCGTCTCCTACTACGACTACTTCCAGCCGGAGGCGTACGTTCCGCAGACGGACACCTACATCGAGAAGGACTCCTCCATCAACGAGGAGGTCGAGCGGCTGCGGCACAGTTCCACGAACTCGCTGCTGACGCGGCGCGACGTGATCGTCGTCGCCTCCGTCTCCTGCATCTACGGCCTGGGTACGCCGCAGGAGTACGTCGACCGCATGGTGCCGCTCAAGGTCGGCCAGGAGACCGACAGGGACCAGCTGCTGCGCCGCTTCGTCGAAGTGCAGTACACACGCAACGACATGGCGTTCACACGCGGCACCTTCCGGGTGCGCGGCGACACGATCGAGATCTTCCCCGTCTACGAGGAACTGGCCGTCCGGATCGAGATGTTCGGGGACGAGATCGAGGCGCTCTCCACCCTCCACCCGCTCACCGGCGAGGTGATCTCGGACGACGAGGAGCTCTACGTCTTCCCCGCCTCGCACTACGTGGCGGGTCCGGAGCGGATGGAGCGGGCCATCACCGGCATCGAGGCGGAACTGGAGGAGCAGCTGGCGTCGATGGAGAAGCAGGGCAAGCTGCTGGAGGCGCAGCGGCTGCGGATGCGGACCACCTACGACATCGAGATGATGCGCCAGATCGGCACCTGCTCGGGGATCGAGAACTACTCCCGGCACATCGACGGCCGTGACCCGGGCACCGCCCCGCACACACTGCTCGACTTCTTCCCGGACGACTTCCTGCTCGTCATCGACGAGTCGCACCAGACGGTTCCGCAGATCGGCGCGATGTACGAGGGGGACGCGGCCCGTAAGCGGACCCTGGTCGACCACGGCTTCCGGCTCCCCTCGGCGATCGACAACCGGCCGTTGAAGTGGGAGGAGTTCGTGGAGCGGATCGACCAGACCGTCTACCTGTCGGCGACACCCGGGCCGTATGAGCTCTCGCGCGGCGACGGCTACGTGGAGCAGGTGATCCGCCCGACCGGGCTCGTCGACCCGCAGGTCGTGGTCAAGTCGACGGAGGGCCAGATCGACGACCTGGTGCACGAGATCCGTACCCGTACGGAGAAGGACGAACGTGTCTTGGTCACGACGCTGACCAAGAAGATGGCGGAAGACCTGACCGACTACTTCCTCGAGCTGGGCATCCAGGTCCGCTATCTGCACAGCGACGTCGACACCCTGCGCCGCGTGGAGTTGCTGCGGGAACTGCGCGCGGGAGAGTTCGACGTACTGGTCGGGATCAACCTGCTGCGCGAGGGACTCGACCTGCCCGAGGTGTCACTCGTGGCGATTCTCGACGCCGACAAGGAGGGCTTCCTGCGCTCGGGCACCTCGCTGATCCAGACGATCGGCCGTGCGGCGCGGAACGTCTCCGGCCAGGTGCACATGTACGCCGACAAGGTCACCCCGGCCATGGAGAAGGCCATCGAGGAGACCAACCGGCGCCGCGAGAAGCAGGTCGCCTACAACAAGGAACGCGGCCTGGACCCGGAGCCGCTGCGCAAGAAGATCGGCGACATCGTGGCCGACATCGCCCGGGAGGACATCGACACCGAGCAGCTGCTCGGCTCCGGGTACCGCCAGGAGAAGCGGGGTGCCGCGGGCGACCGGAGCGGAAAGGGCAAGGCACCCGCCCCGGCCAGGCCGGCGCGCCTGAAGGGCCGCGGCACCGAGGAACTCACGGACCGTCCGGCGAGCGAACTGGCCGGGATGATCGAGGAGATGACCGACCGGATGCGGGCCGCCGCCGCGGAGCTTCAGTTCGAGGTCGCGGCGCGGCTGCGCGACGAGGTGGGGGAACTGAAGAAGGAGCTGCGGCAGATGAGAGAGGCGGGGCTGAAGTAGCCGGTGGGCGGCAAGGAGCAAGCCGTCCGGGCGAAGTGTTGCAACAGCGACACAAAGGCGGTCGCCCGGGCCGAGCGGTTCGGGTCCCTGCGTAGGCTGCGGCGAGTGACCGTCGGAAGTGACGGTGGCAGCGGACGTGGAGAGGGGAACGCACGTGACGGTGAACTTGTCCAAGGGACAGGCGATCAGTCTGCAGAAGAGCGACGGGGGCACCCTTACATCGGTGCGGATGGGACTCGGCTGGCAGGCCGCCCCGCGCCGCGGGCTGTTCGGTAAGCGCAGCAAGGAGATCGACCTCGACGCCTCGGCGGTGCTCTTCGCCGACAAGCAGCCGGTGGACGTGGTCTTCTTCCGGCACCTGGTGAGCGACGACGGCTCCGTCAAGCACACCGGTGACAATCTGGTCGGCGGTGCCGGACAGGGTGGCGACGACGAGGCCATCGTGGTGGACCTGCAGCGCGTCCCGGTGCACATCGACCAGATCGTCTTCACGGTGAACTCCTTCACCGGACAGACCTTCGCCGAGGTGGAGAACGCCTTCTGCCGGCTGGTCGACGAGACCAACGGCCAGGAGCTGGCACGCTACACGCTGACCGGCGGCGGTCAGTACACCGCCCAGATCATGGCCAAGGTGCACCGGCTGGGCAGCGGCTGGCAGATGACCGCGGTGGGCTCCCCGGCCAACGGCCGTACGTTCCAGGACCTGATGCCCGCGTTGGTGCCACACCTCTGACCCGCGGGGGCGGGGCCGGAACGGCACGTGGGCGGGCACCGACAGGCGATGGGCGCGGGGATGGGGGCGCGAGAATGACGGTCGAGCTGGTGCGGGGGCAGAACAGCCCGTTGCCCGGGACGCGTTGGGAGATCCGGGTGTCGGCGGCCAAGCCGGTCATCGCCGGGGCGACACTCAACGACGGCGAAGGCCGGATGCGGGAGGCCGGGTGGATCGCCCACCCCGCCGAACCGCACCTTCCCGGACTTGAGGTTTCCCGGCAGGCCGCGGCCGACCACCGGCTGGCCGTGGATCTCGACGCCCTCCCCGAGGACGTCCACCGGGTCAACGTGCTCCTCGCGCTGCCCACCGGGGTCGGCGGTCCGGCGGACTTCGGCGCTCTCGCCGCGCCGTTCGTCGCCGTCACGGAGCTCGGCGGTGATGACATCGCGCGCTACGCGGTGACCGGACTCGACGCGGAGTCCGCGGTCGTCGCGCTGGAGCTGTACCGCAGACAGGGCGGCTGGAAGGTGCGCGCGGTCGGCCAGGGGTACGCGGGCGGGCTCGCGGCGATGCTCGCCGACCAGGGACTTCCCCTCGCCCAGGAGCTGGCCGCCACGATCAACGAAGCGGTGGCCGCGGGAATGGCCCGTTCCGTGGCGGCTCCGCCCACCCGTACGGACGAGGACCGGACCCGCCGCGGCGCCACCGTCGGCGGCGCTCACGGCGCCGGAGGC
>NZ_JBOHCV010000179.1:0-2534 GCF_050698815.1 Streptomyces sp. | reverse complement strand
TACATCTGGGAGTCCGAGCACGACATCGACCGTGCGCTCGCCTCCGCTCGCCGGGTGATCACCGCGCTGACGCCGGTCGACAACCCGTTCCTGCAGGTCATGGGCCACGCCCGGCTGAGCGAGCTGTGCTTGCAGACGGAGCGGGGCGAGGAGGCGTACGGGCATCTCAAGTCGGCGCTCGAGGTGCTGCCGCGGCTCGGCGACGAGCAGGACTCCATCGGCGTCCGCTGGGGCCTCGTCCTTGCCTGCCTGCAGCGGGGCGACCCCGACGAGGCCGAGTACTGGCTGCGGCAGGCGGAGGGCGGCAACACCCCGCGGAAGGACGACTTCTACAGCCCCGACTTCGGTGGGCGCGCCGAGATCGCGCTCGCCCGCGGACTGACGGAGGTCGGGCTCGGCTTGTGGCGCCGCAACATGGAGCGGATACCCGAGGCCGACTCGACGAACAGCGACGACCCCTTCTTCGACCGGTGGGTGCTGCAGATCCAGTCGGCGGCGGTGACGGCGCACGCGCACGCCGGCCGGCTCGGGCTCGTCGCGGAGGTGGTCGACCGGCTGCGGCAGCGGCTGCGGACCCTGCTCTCCGGCCCGTCCGCCTCGCCCATGGAGCTCCCTGTGTTCGGGACGGGGCTGCACGCCCTTGGCATGGCAGGGCTCGTGTCCGGCGATGCCCGTGCCGTACGGATGATTGCGCTGGCCGAACGGCTGCGGGTGCTGCGCGATTTCCAGCCGACGATGTCGGCGGACCGCGCCCGGCAGGCGGTCGGGGCCGCCGGGAACGCTGCCAGGGCGGCGTACGCCGACGCGGTGTCGGAGTACGCCGCCCTGGGGCGGGACGAGCTACGGGAGGCAGCCCGCGCTGTCATGTCCGTTACTTCGGGTCGCGGTTGAACGCCGACTTGGACCACATGTAGCCGAGGACGGTCAGCGCCAGGCACCAGGCGACGGCCAGCCACCCGTTGTGCCCGATCTCGGTGCCGAGCAGCAGTCCGCGCAGGGTCTCGATGGCCGGCGTGAACGGCTGGTACTCGGCGATCGGCTGGAACCAGCCCGGCATCGCGTCGATGGGTACGAAGGCGCTGGAGATGAGCGGCAGCAGGATCAGCGGATACCCGTTGTTGCTGGCCGCCTCGGCGTTCGGACTGACCATTCCCATCCCGACCGCGATCCAGGTGAGCGCCAGGGCGACCAGCGCCGTCAGCCCGAAAGCCGCCAGCCACTCCAGAGCGGTGGCGCCGGTGGACCGAAAGCCGGTGGCCACGGCGACGGCGCCGACGAGGACCACGCTCACGACTGACTGCAGCACGCTGCCGACGACGTGCCCGATGATCACGGAGCCGCGGTGGATCGCCATGGTGCGGAAGCGGGCGATGATGCCCTCGCTCATGTCGGTGGAGACGGACACCGCGGTGCCGACCACGGTGGCGCCGATGGTCATCATCAGGATGCCTGGAAGGAGATAGGCGAGGTAGGCGGATCGGTCCGCGCTGCCGCCGATGCCCGCGCTCATCACGTCGCCGAAGACGTAGACGAACAGCAGCAGCAGCACGACCGGCGTCAGCAGCAGGTTCAGGGTCATGGACGGGTAGCGCCGTGCGTGCAGGAGGTTGCGGCGCAGCATCGTGTTCGAGTCGCGTACGGCGAGGGAGATCCGGGTCGTGCGGGCGGGAGCGAGGGGATTGCTCATCGGACGGTCTCCTTGGGCTGGTTGGTCTGGCTGGGCACGCTGGAGCCGGTCAGGGCGAAGAAGACGTCGTCGAGGTCGGGGGTGTGCACGGTCAGCTCGTCCGCCTCGATGCCGGCCGAGTCCAGCCAGTCGAGGATGGAGCGCAGCTCGCGCTGGCTGCCGTCGCTGGGGATCTGCAGCGACAGCGCCTCGTCGATGGGGGCACCCCCTGCTCGAGCGAAGCCGAGAGCTTGGGGGAGAGTGACCTCGCGCAGGGCGAGGGCGGCGGACCGGTACGCGGACGGGTCGGCGAACCGCAGCCGCACGTGCCCGCCCGGGATGAGCCGCTTCAGCTCGTCGGCGCTCCCCTCGGCGGCGATCCTGCCGTCGCTCAGCACCGCGATGTGGTCGGCGAGTTCGTCGGCCTCCTCCAGGTACTGGGTGGTGAGGAAGACGGTGACTCCGCCGGAGACCAGCTCGCGGATGATCCCCCACACGTTGTGGCGGCTGCGCGGGTCGAGGCCGGTGGTCGGCTCGTCGAGGAAGATGATCCGCGGGTCACCGACCAGCGTCATGGCGAGGTCGAGGCGGCGCCTCATGCCGCCGGAGTAGGTGGAGGCGGGCTTCTTCGCGGCCTCCACCAGGTCGAAGCGCTCCAGCAGCTCGGCGGCGGCGCGGCGGCCCTCGCGCTTGGACAGGTGGTGCAGGTCCGCCATGAGGAGCATGTTCTCCTCGCCGGTGATCAGGCCGTCGACGGCGGAGAACTGTCCGGTGACGCCGATCGCGGCACGCACGGCCTGCGGGTCGGCGGCGAGGTCGTGGCCGCCCACACGGATCTCGCCTGAGGCGGGGTCGGGGGAGATGAGGG
>NZ_JBOHCV010000178.1:0-9487 GCF_050698815.1 Streptomyces sp. | reverse complement strand
CTCCATCGCCGAGCTGACCTCCGTCTCCCTCGGGCGGGGCATCGCGCAGGCCAACTTCGACGCCACCGAGATGCTGCTCAGCGGCCATGTCCTCACCGGCCCGTCCGCCGAGCACGACGGGGCTTCCGCCACGGTGCAGTACGTCGAGTGGCGCCCGGAAGCGAACCGGCTGGCGCTCAACGAGTTCACCGTCGTCGACCAGCTCCGCGTCGAGAACCGGTCCGGCGAGGTGTCGATACTCGACCTCGTCCTGTTCGTGAACGGCATCCCGCTCGTCGCCGTCGAGTGCAAGAGCCCCGACCTCGCCGACCCCATCCGCAGTGCCGTACTCGACCTGCGGCACTACGCGGGCGATCCGATCAGGGAGGACGAGCGCGACGGCACCGACCTGCCCGTGCCCGCCGGCGTCCCGGAGCTGTTCCGGACCGTGCAGCTGCTGGTCGCCGCGACCGCTGAGACCGCGTACCTCGGGACCGTCACCTCCGCGCCCGAACACTTCCACCCCTGGCGGAGCATCGAGCCGGAGAGCAAGGCCACGCTCAAGGCCGAACTGCCCGGCAGCGTCAGGAAAATGAACGAGCGCCACAAACTTGTCGGTGTCGTCCTGCGGCCCGCAGCGCTGCTCAATGTCGTACGGCACTACGTCATCCCGCTCCCCGTCGAGACCGAGTCCGGCGGGAGGCGGACCGTCAAGGCGATCGCCAGGCATCAGCAGTACCGGGCCGCGGAGAAGGCCGTGGACAGGCTGCTCACCGGGCGGACGCGCGGGGCCCTCGTGCCCGACGACGAACGCGGCGGAGTCATCTGGCACACCCAGGGCTCCGGCAAGAGCCTGACCATGACGTTTCTCGTGCGTCGTATCCATCTGCACCCCCGGCTCAGCGAGTTCATGGTCGTGGTGGTCACCGACCGGACCCAGTTGCAGGACCAGTTGTCCGCGACCCTGAAGCTGAGCGAGTCCGACGTCGAGACGGCCGAGACCCGCACCCAGATGGAGGGGTTGCTGCGGGACGGCGGGCGGCGGGTCGTCTTCGCGATGATCCAGAAGTACGGGGGCGGCTTCACCTTCGCCGCCGAGGCCGGGGGCGACGGGGACGACCGGGACCTTCCAGGGGAGTACGCGGAGGCCGAGCGGGCCCGGGAGGAGGGGGAGGCCGAAGTCCCGCCGCCCGTACCGAACTTCCCCGAGTGCAATACGGACTCGGACATCCTCGTCCTCGTCGATGAGGCCCACCGCTCGCACACCAACACGCTGCACGCGGCGCTGCGCAAAGCCATCCCCAACGCGGCTAAGATCGGGTTCACCGGCACACCGATCATGACGGGCCAACTGGACGACACCCGCCGGATCTTCGGGGCTGGACCGAACCGGACTTTCCTCGATGAGTACCGGATGGCGGAAGCCGAGCACGACGGTGTCGTCGTCCGCATCCGCTACGAAGGCCGTACCGGCGAGGGCAAGGTCTTCGACAAGGACGGACTCGACCGGAACTTCGCGGACCTGATCCACGGCCTCACGGACGACGAGAAGCAGAAGCTGCTGCGGAAGTCTCCCACCGCGCGCGACGTCGCCGAGTCGCAGCCGATGATCCGGGCCAAGGCCGAGGACATGCTGGAGCACTGGGTGACCTGGGTGCTGCCCGGCGGCGGCTTCAAGGCCCAGGTCGCGGCGGTCAGCCGGAAGGCAGCCGTGGAGTACCACCACGCGCTGCGGCTGGCCCGCGATGCCCTCATGGTCGAACTCGCGGCTTTCCGGCCGGAGTCGGTGGCGGGGATACCGCTGGAGAAGCTGGCCCGGCGATCGCGTTACCTCTACCAGGCGCACCAGTACCGCGCACTGCTGCGCCGTATCGACTTCGTGCCGGTCGTTTCCCCGGGCGAGGAGCGCAAGCGCCGCAAGTGGCTGCACTGGACCGACGCGGAGCGGCAGAAGGCGTACATCGAGCGCTTTCACCAGGCGTTCCCGCATCTGGCGCCCGAGCCCGAGTGGGTCGCCACCATGCCCTTCAACACCCTGCCGCAGGACGATCCGGAAGATGCCCCGGCCGATCACCCCTGGTCCCGGGAGCCGGCCGGGCAGTCGGAAGCCCCGGGGGCGGCCGGGCCCGATCCCGTACACCCCGAAAGCCCGGTTGCCTTCCTCATCGTGAAGTCCATGCTGCTGACGGGATTCGACGCCCCTCGCGAGCAGGCGCTCTACCTGGACCGGCCGATCCGCGATGCCGAACTGCTCCAGGCCGTCGCCAGGGTCAACCGGCCGATGGAGGGCAAGGACGTCGGGTACGTCGTCGACTACTACGGCGTCTTCGAGCACCTGGCCGAGGCACTGGCCGAGTACCGGGACGCCGATGTCGACGACACCATGCGAAGCCTCTCCGAGGAGATCGACGGGTTGGAGCCTGCCGCCGAGGCGGTCCGCGACCACCTGCTCCGGAACGGCGTCACGGATGCGGATCTCGCCGATCCCGCCAAGCTGGGTTCCGCCGCGCACGCCTTCGAGGACGAGACGGCTCGCTTCGGGTACGACGAGGTGCTGCACCAGTTCCTCGCCGTACTGGAACGCGTACTGCCGCATGAGCGCGGCTTGGACTACGTGGCCGACGCCCGGCGCTGGGGGATGCTGCAGAAGCGCGTCCGGCGGCTCTACAGGGACGCGCCAGGCGGGGGGTTCACCCTGCGCCGGTACGGGCGCAAGGTCCGGGCGATGATCGCCGAGCATCTGGAGGGGCCGGAGATCGAGCAGGTCATCCCGCCCGTCTCGCTTGCCTCGCCCGTCTTCGACGAGAAGGTGCGTGCCCTGCCGCCGCGTGAGGCCGCCGCCGAGATGGGGCATGCGCTGCGCTTCCACCTGGAGGAGCGGGTCAAGCGGGAGGACCCGGAGAAGTACGCGCGGCTCTCGGAACGGCTGGAGGAGCTCCTGCGGGAGCTGCCCGAACGCTTCGACGAGCAGATCGCGGAGTTCGGCACACTGATCGAGGAGGCCAGGCAGGAGGACGAGGAGGACCCGGCGCTCGCGGGGCTCAGCCCCTTGGAGCAGCGGGTGTACCGGCTACTCGATCAGCTTCTGGAGGAGAATCCGGGCGTCGCCCGCAAAGAGCAGGACGCGCGCCCGCTGGTCGTCGCGGTGTGCGACACGGCCACGCAGACCATGGCCAAGGCGGCCTATCAGGGGCAGCACCAGGACCTCACCGCACTGGCGAACAGCATTCAGAACCAATTGCTCAAAGGTGGTGTGCGGCCCTCGACCAGTACGGACTGGCCGTCACTTCAGAGCATGGCGCAGCGACTCGCGGCGCATGCCGCGGACAACCGGCGGCAGTTCATCGGCAGGGACAGGGAAGAATAGGCCGGGTGACCGCATTCGCCGAAGACCGTGTTTCCGTGCCCCGGAAGGCTCTGGCCGAGGGGGGCCGGCTCACGGTCGACGGCCTGGAGCTGCGGGTGCGGGTCAGCGCCCGTCGCAAGCGGTTCGCGCTGACCGTGGAACCGGATGCCGGACTCACCCTGCACATGCCCGAGGGGCGGCCGACGGCCGACGCGGAGGACTTCGTGCGCGCGCACCGGTCGTGGCTGGTGGACAAGGCCGGGGTGCGCGAGCGGACCCGCCCGCTGAACCCGCCGAAGCGGCTGATCAATGGAGAGGTCTTCCGCTACCTGGGGCGTACGTACCGGCTGGCGGTCTCGCCGGACGCGCCCGCCGACGGAAGGGTCCGGCTGGTTGCCGGGCGTCTGGTGGTGAGCCAGGAGCAGACCGTGGACCCGGATCGGGGGCGGGCCGCGCTGGTCGACTGGTACTGCCGGGCCGGACGCGCCTGGACGGCCGGACGGCTTCAGCCCTGGGCCGCCCGGATGGGGGTGGCCGAGCCTGAACTGGAGGTACGTGACCTCGGGCAGCGCTGGGGAATGTACCGGCCGGGAGAGGGCGACCGGGGACCTGGCCGGATGAGCCTGGGGTGGCCACTCTTCCAGCTGCCGATGCACCTTGTGGACTACGTCGTTGCTCACGAGGTGGCACATGTCCGGGTGCCTGGCCATCGTGGGAACTTCTGGCGATTGCTGAGGCAGGCCTTGCCCGAGTACGAGGAACGTCGCGTCGAGCTCGATGAGCTGGGCCGCCGGATGTGGATGGGTGAGATCGTCTAGTCCACGGCAGAGTGGCACCAGGCGAACCTGTGCCGGTCCATCGGAGCCTCCGCTCAATCCGACAGGGGAACCTAGTGTGCTGCGCCTGAAATGGCGAGTCAGTCAGCGCTGCCAGACGGTACGACCCACTCGGCGGGCTGTCCCGTCAGGGAGGCGATCATGTCGAAGTCGCCGTCGTAGTGGAGGACCGTCCGCCGGTTCAGCTCTGCCGTGGCGGAGATCAGCAGGTCGGGGAGGGAGAGGGCGCGGTGGAAGCCAGCGTTGAGAGCGTGGCGCTGGACCTCGAGGGCGCGGGCGAAGGTGTCATCCTCGGCGCGGAGGTAGTCGAAGGCGTGAAGCCAGGTGCTGATCCGTGTGGCCTCTGAACTGTCTCGCGCCGAGTGGATCATCTCGTACTCGGTGGGTTGGCACACGGCGAGCAGGTAGCGCTCGTGGAGCGGCTTGAGAACTTCCTTGACGCTCGGCTTCGTCCAGCGGGCGAGGGCGGACTTGTCGATGAGGTAGCGGTCCTGCATCAGGCGGCGCGGCCTCCGTCGCGGTCGCCGTGGTGCTTGAGGGAGCCGTCGGCGTTGCGGGGGCCGGTGTTCTCGACGATCTCGCTGAAATCGAGTTCGCCGGCATCCATCGCGTCGAAGAACTCCTGTCGCAGGTGGCGTTTGACGGCGTCTTCCATGGCGAGGCGTACCGCCTTGGCCTTCGTCTTGGTGCCGAAGATGCGCATGGCCTCGGCGACCATCTCCTCGTCGAGGTCGATGACGGTTCTGGGCATGTGGACGGTCCCTTCACGGATGCTCCCTGCCAACAGAACGATACCACTATCAAGCTGGAGTCGATATCGTTTCTATCGTCGAGGCTCGTCGTGGGGGGAGGCGGGGAGTCCGGCGGTGTCCCATCGGACCCGGTGGAGGTGCTGAAGCCCATAAGGCAACTGCTGGCCAAAGGCCGTCCGAAGCGTGGTGAGCGAGCGCGGCCCTCATGCCCATGTAGGGCGAGCGCCGCCCGCGAATTCCATCGCGGGCTCCGATATCGGCAGCGAGGTGGCCGACTGTCGGCCGGCCCTGAGCCGACGGTGATCATGCTGCGGGCGTCGCTACTTCGCGGCCTCCGGGGCGATCTCGGCGATCAGGCCCTCGATGCGAGTCTTGATCTCGTCGCGGATGGGACGTACGGCCTCGACGCCTTGGCCTGCCGGGTCCTTCAGCGTCCAGTCGAGGTAGCGCTTGCCGGGGAAGACGGGGCAGGCGTCGCCGCAGCCCATCGTGATGCAGACGTCCGAGGCCTTCACGGCGTCCACGGTGAGGATCTTGGGGGTCTCGGCAGCGATGTCGATGCCGACCTCACGCATCGCGTCGACGACTGCGGGGTTGACGGTCTCGGCGGGGGCCGATCCGGCGGAGCGGACTTCGACGTGGTCGCCCGCCAGGTGGGTCAGCCACGCGGCGGCCATCTGGGACCGGCCGGCGTTGTGGACGCAGACGAACAGCACAGAGGGCTTTTCGGGCATCAGGGTCTCTCTTGCTCTCGTGGCGATTCAGGCGTATGACATCAGCGCCTGGTGGTATCAGCGTTCACTGATGTGAGAGTATCAGCCCATGCTGACGTCAGTAGACACTGACCTGATCCGGGTTCTGGCAGACCCGCTCAGGCTTCGGATCGTGACCCTGCTGGCCCACGAGACCCTCTGCACCACGCACTTGGTGGAGGAGACCGGTGCGCGCCAGACCAACCTCTCCAACCATCTGAAAGTGCTGCGCGAGGCCGGGGTCGTGGAGACCGAACCGTGCGGCCGCTTCACGTACTACACGTTGCGCCCGGACGTCATCGAGGCGGTGGCCGGCGCTTTCTCGGAGCTCGCCGCTGCCGCCCGTACCACCGCTGCCGCCGACAAGAAGAGGGCCTGTCCGTGACCCGCACCGAACCGTCCACGATCACGACCCCGGAGCCGGCGCCCGGGGTCGTCGCCAAGCTGCCCACACTGGATCGCTTCCTTGCGGTGTGGATCCTCATCGCGATGGGCCTGGGGCTGGCCCTCGGCCGCATGATCCCCGGACTCAACAGCGCACTGAGCAAGGTCGAGATCGGCGGCATCTCACTGCCCATCGCCGTGGGCCTGCTGATCATGATGTATCCGGTGCTGGCCAAGGTCCGCTACGACAAGCTGGACGCGGTCACCGGCGACCGGAAGCTCATGCTCTCCTCGCTGGTCGTCAACTGGATCCTGGGCCCGGCGGTGATGTTCGCCCTGGCCTGGATCTTCCTGCCGGACCTGCCCGAGTACCGCACCGGACTGATCATCGTCGGGCTCGCGCGCTGCATCGCGATGGTCATCATCTGGAACGACCTGGCCTGCGGCGACCGCGAAGCCGCCGCCGTCCTCGTCGCCCTCAACTCCGTCTTCCAGGTCCTGGCCTTCGGCCTGCTCGGCTGGCTCTACCTGGACCTGCTGCCCGGCTGGCTCGGCCTCGGAGGCGGCGAGCAGCTCGACATCTCCATGTGGAAGATCGCCTGGAATGTCGTCATCTTCCTTGGGATCCCGCTGCTGGCCGGCTTCCTGACCCGCCGCCTCGGCGAGAAGAAGATGGGCCGCGAGTCCTACGAGAACGAATTCCTGCCGAAGATCGGCCCGTTCGCCCTCTACGGACTCCTCTTCACCATCGTGATCCTCTTCGCCCTCCAAGGGAAGACGATCACCTCCCAGCCCCTGGACGTCGTACGCATCGCGCTGCCGCTGTTGGTCTACTTCGCGATCATGTGGTTCGGCTCCTTCGCTCTGGGCAAGGGCCTCGGCATCCCCTACGACCGCACCGCGACCCTGGCCTTCACCGCAGCCGGCAACAACTTCGAGCTCGCCATCGCGGTGGCCATCGCCACCTTCGGCGTCACCTCCGGACAGGCCCTCTCCGGCGTCGTCGGACCGCTCATCGAGGTCCCCGTCCTTGTGGCCCTCGTCTACGTCTCCCTGGCCTGGCGCCGGAAGTTCGCCCTTCCGATACCTGCTCTGCAGGCGCAGGAGAGTTGAACCGGGCTCGGCACCATCGCACCGGGGCCCGCTGTCCGACCCACCGGCGTGGGTGACCAGTGACTTCCGGTGAGGCGTCAGGCGTTCTCCCAGCCGGTCAGTCGATCACTGAGCCTCGGCGCTCACCAGGTCGAAGCGACCAGGGCGTCCAGCAGCGCACGCGCGATGCCCCCGATGACCAGGACGTCGGCATGCTCCATCACTCATCACTCACGCCCATCATTTCGATGAACGTCTAAGTTGACGCCTATCGAAACAGGTGTGATGCTGGCAGTGCAAGCCATAGACACAAGTCGAATCAAGTCGGGGAGTCATCGTGAACGAGCCCACCGCCGCGCTGCCCACCGTGGTGATCGGAGCCGGCCCGGTCGGCCTGGCCGCCGCCGCCCACCTCCTCGCCCGGGAGCAGAATCCGCTGGTGCTGGAGGCGGGCCCCGGCGCGGGCACGGCCGTGCGGGAGTGGAGCCATGTGCGGCTGTTCTCCCCCTGGGCCGAGGTCGTCGACCCGGCCGCCGAGAAGCTCCTCGCCCCCACCGGCTGGATCCGTCCCGACGACGCCTCCTACCCCACCGGCGGGGAGTGGGCCGAGCTGTATCTCCAGCCGCTGGCGGACGCCTTGGGCGAACGGGTCCGCTACGGCACGCGCGTCACCGGAATCTCGCGCAGCGGCCGGGACCGCGTCGTCGACGCCGACCGTGAGGAGCAGCCCTTCACCGTCCACCTCGTCACGTCCGGCGGCCACGAGGAGCGTCTGACGGCCCGCGCGGTCATCGACGCCTCCGGCACCTGGGCGATCCCGAGCCCTCTCGGTGGCGACGGACTGCCCGCCCCCGGGGAACGGGCCGCAGCAGACCGGATCACCTACCGCATCCCCGACCTCAACGACCCCGTTGTACAAGCCCGTTACGCGGGCAAGCGCACCGCAGTGATCGGCTCCGGTGCCTCCGCGTTCACCGCTCTCGCGCAGCTCGCCGGCCTGGCGAAGGAGCACCCAGGCACGCATGCCTCGTGGATCCTGCGTCGCGGCGTCGGCGAGAGCACGTTCGGTGGTGGCGAAGCCGACCAGCTGCCTGCCCGCGGCGCGCTGGGCCTGCGTGCGAAGGCCGCCGTCGAGGACGGATACGCCGCAGCGGTCACGGGGTTCCGTACGGCCTCGGTCGAAGAGGCCGACGGGCAGGTCGTGCTCGTGGCTGAGGACAGCCGCCGCCTCGGACCGGTCGATCAGGTCATCGCCCTGACCGGTCTCCGGCCCGACCTGTCATTCCACGACGAACTGCGCCTGGGGCTGGACGAGCGTCTCCAAGCTCCGGTGGAGCTGGCCCCGTTGATCGATCCCAACGTCCACTCCTGCGGCACCGTCTATCCCCACGGCGCGAAGGAGCTGGCCCACCCGGAGAAGAACGTCTATCTCGTCGGAATGAAGAGCTACGGCCGTGCTCCGACCTTCCTGGCGATGACCGGCTTCGAACAGGTCCGATCCATCGCCGCCGCTCTGGCCGGAGACCGGGAGGCAGCGGAGCGCGTGGAGCTGACGCTGCCGGAGACCGGAGTCTGTGGCGGGGCCGGCATCGATGTGCCTGAGGCCGACGTGGCACAGAACGCGGGAGGGGACGAAGGCGGCGGCTGTTGCTCCGCCCCGGCCACCGTGGAAATCGGACAAGCCCCAGCCCCGGCTTCCCCCGGCGGCTGCTGACCCGACCCAGCCCACGACAAGGAGGTATGCCATGTCACGCCTACAGCTCGCACTCCGCGTTCCTGACCTGGACACGTCCGTCGCCTTCTACAGCAGGCTCTTCGGCGCCGAACCCGCCAAACTCCGCGACGGCTACGCCAACTTCGCTATCGCGGAGCCCCCGCTGAAGCTCGTCCTCATCGAAGGCGAGCCCGGGGAGGAGACCCGTATGGATCACCTGGGGGTGGAAGTCGAATCCTCCGAAGCCGTCAGCGCCGCCACTGCCCGACTGAGCGAGGCGGGGCTGAGCACGCACGAGGAGAACGACACGAGGTGCTGCTACGCCCTCCAGGACAAAGTCTGGGTCCACGGCCCCGGCAAGGAGCCCTGGGAGGTCTACGTCGTCAAAGGCGACGCCGACTCGCTCGGCAAGCAAGAAGGCAGCACGTGCTGCGCCGACGCCGACGATGACGGTCGGCGCGAAGCCGTCACCTCCGGCTGCTGCTGAGGTGCGGAAGGAGGCACTTGAAGCCGGCGGGGCCGTGACCGTTACGGGGGACCGATCACGGCCCCGCTTCGCCTTGCCCGCCCTGTGCGTCACGCAGATCACCAGCTGGGGCGTCCTCTACTACGCCTTCCCCGTCCTCCTGCCC